>CALUTX010000001.1 GCA_944323815.1 uncultured Parabacteroides sp.
ATCCACATCACAGACCTTTCATGGGGCCGCGTAACGCATCCGGAAGAGATCGTTCAGTTAGACCAGAAAATCAACGTGGTTATCCTCGACTTCGACGACGAGAAGAAACGGATTGCACTTGGTTTGAAGCAGTTGACACCGCATCCTTGGGACGCTTTGGATCCGAATTTGAAAGTTGGCGACAAAGTAAAAGGAAAAGTTGTTGTCATGGCAGATTACGGTGCATTTGTCGAGATCGCTCCGGGCGTAGAAGGATTAATCCACGTTTCCGAAATGTCTTGGACACAGCACTTGCGTTCGGCTCAAGATTTCATGAAGGTAGGCGACGAAGTGGAAGCTGTTATCTTGACCTTGGATCGCGAAGAGCGTAAAATGTCGCTGGGTATCAAGCAGCTGAAACCGGATCCATGGGAGCATATCGAAGAACGTTTCCCGGTTGGTTCACGCCACATGGCCAAAGTTCGCAACTTCACCAACTTCGGCGTATTTGTTGAAATCGAAGAGGGTGTCGACGGTTTGATTCACATTTCCGATTTGTCTTGGACGAAGAAAATCAAACATCCGTCTGAATTCACACAAATCGGTGCAGACATCGAAGTTCAGGTATTGGAAATCGACAAGGAAAACCGCCGCTTGAGCTTAGGTCACAAACAATTGGAAGAAAATCCTTGGGACGTATTCGAAACAATCTTTACGGTTGGTTCTATCCACGAAGGAACAATCATCGAAATGTTGGATAAAGGGGCTGTCGTTTCGTTGCCTTATGGCGTAGAAGGTTTCGCAACTCCGAAACACCTGATCAAAGAAGACGGTTCGCAAGCTCAGGTAGATGAGAAATTGCCGTTCAAGGTTATCGAATTCAACAAAGAAACCAAGCGCATCATCCTTTCTCACAGCCGCGTTTTCGAAGACGAACAGAAGAGCGTAAAGAAAGAGGCTGGCGAAAAGAAATCTTCGTCTAAACGCGCAAGCAAGAAAGAAGACGAAACTCCGATTTTGACCGGTACAGTTGAAAAAACAACATTGGGCGACATCGAAGAGTTGGCCGCACTGAAAGAAAAACTCTCAGGAAAACAATCCTAAGAAACAAACGTTTCCTCTAAATAAAAAGGAGATGTCCGCGCGTCGGATATCTCCTTTTTTTGTGTGTACCATAAAACGGGTACGGGATTTGGAAAAACTATCAAAAGCAGCTTCTTATTCTGCCTCCCCGACTCTTTCCAGCAAAGCATTTATTTCCTGCCGCTTGTCCAAGTCTGTAAAATAGGTTTCCACTACTTTGTAGATGTCAAAACCGTCCGTCGAACCGGCAGCCAGCCCTAACGATTCTACCAATTTACCCGTTGCTTTCCGAATTTCATCTTTGTTGATCAAATGAAACTCATTACTGTGGATTAATCTACTTTGTCCCATGATGCCCTAAGTTTAAAGTTATACTTCATATTCATTCTTCCTGCAAAAAGGAGCTTTTCTATTTCTCCTCTTTGTTTGGAGCACTAAATATACGAACAACCTTCGAACTTTTACACTTTTCTGCGATTTATTTTTACAGAATCATGAAAAAAACATGACAATCCCATTAAATGCACAAAAAAATCCCCGAATCCTATCTTGGGATAGCATCCGGGGAAACACAAATAGTCAAATCTTAAATCACTTGAATGCCTTCTTCACGGTTCGAGTCTTCGCCCGAAGGAGTAATCAATTTATAACCCTTGCCGTGAATGTTGATAATTTCGATTCCTGGATCGTCTCTCAACAGTTTACGTAGCTTTGTGATGTACACGTCCATGCTGCGTGCATTGAAATAATTGTCGTCCACCCAGATGGTTTTCAACGCATAATTCCGTTCCAAGATTTCATTGGCATGTGCGCACAGAAGGCTCAGCAATTCGCACTCCTTCGTGGTCAGCTTCGTTACCTTCTCGCCGATTGTCAGCGTCTGTTTCTGCGTGTCAAACAAGAAATTACCCAATTTGTAGTAAGGTATATCTTTCATCTTCTTACCTTTCACGCGGCGCAAAATAGCCTCGATACGCAACAACAACTCTTCCATGCTGAACGGTTTGGTCAGATAATCGTCCGCACCAATCTTGAAACCTTCCAAAATATCTTCTTTCATCGTTTTAGCCGTCAAGAAGATAATTGGAATATCCGGATTCACAGACCGAATCTCCTGTGCCAATGTGAAGCCATCTTTCTTCGGCATCATCACATCCAACACACACAGATCATATTTGCCTTTGGTAAAACCTTTGTAACCGGCTTCTCCGTCAGAGAAAAGATCCGTTACATACCCTTTTGCCTGCAGGTATTCTCTCAATAACATACCTAAATTCTCGTCGTCTTCGCAAAAGAAGATCTTCAATTTTTCTTCCATAACTAACTTTTTATAAGAGGTAAAGTAATAATAAATTTCGTTCCTACATTTCCTGCCCCATTTTCAGCCCGAATCGAGCCTTTATGGTCTTCCACTATTTTACGGACGTAAGCAAGCCCAAGCCCGAATCCTTTCACGTCATGCACATTGCCCGTCGGCACGCGGAAAAAGCGGTCGAACACCTTTTTCAGGTACTCCTTCTTGATGCCGATACCGTTATCTTCTATCGAAATCAACAATTTGCCATTCTCGTTCCACGTCCTGCACATCAACGTCAGCGGCACGTCCAAACGACGATATTTCACAGCGTTGTCCAGCAAGTTGAACATGACGTTCGTGATATGCATCTCGTCCACATAAATGCCCGACTCTTCTGCCTGCAAGTCAATATCAATCGTTCCGCCATATTTCTCCACTTTCAAAGCGAACGTATTCGCCACATTCGCCAGCAAGTCGTTTGCATCAATCTCTTTCAACTTCAACGTCGCTTTCTGACGTTCGAACAACGACATCTGCAGCACCTTCTCTACCAAGAAACTCAGCCGTTTGGTTTCGTCGTTGATGACACCCGATATGTGTTTGAACACGTCCGGACTCTTTGTTATATCCGAATCCTTCAACATCTGCGCAGCCAAAGAGATGGTCGAAACCGGCGTCTTCAGCTCATGCGTCATGTTGTTGATAAAGTCGTTTTTCATCTCCGAGAGTTTTTTCTGCCGGAAGACGATGTAAATCGTAAAAATAAACGTCACCAACAGAATCACCGAGAAAATGATAGACGGGACCACGAATGTCACCGAACTTGAAATGTAATCCCCCTTTGTCGGGAAATAGACTTTCAAATAATTCAACTTGGAAGGCGGGTCATTCGGAAACAGCACCTGCGTAATGACGTCCGATACTTGCGGCATTTCTCCGCTGGAATAAACCATCTTCCCGTCTTTGTCAATCACCGCAAAAACAAACGGCAAATTCAACCCGTTATTGAGAAATTCCGCCTTCAAATAGTTGTTTAGCTTTTTGAAGTCGACCCGTTCGCTAATAGGTTTCAGGTTGGCCGTGTACAAAATGTTCAATATAACCTCATTGAGCATACCGCTCTGATAGAGGTAACGGTCTTTCAACGTCTGCTGCAAACTTTTGGAGTTGCGGACGATGCTTTCCAATTGATTGCCGTTGGTTGAAGCCGCCGGTTCGCGTTTACGTATCCGGATGTCGCTGTGAAACTCGATGTGCTTGATTGTCCCGTCCGGAGTCGTAAAAAATATCCGGTGCTTCTCGCCGGAAATCAGGTCGTTATTCAGTTCGCTCTGATTGCTCTGTCGGAGGTATTGGCGCGCATCGTCTTGGCTCACTTCCTCCTCCAGATAACGGCGCGTCTCGTCCTGCTCCAAGGTTTTCGCCACCTGATGCAACGAACGCTTTACCGTTTCGTTAAATTGCTCGCTACTCTTTTTCAGGATAATACTTACGTATTGCAACTGTAAAAAGAGCAATCCGGCAAAGGCAAAAGCCATCACCACCGCAAGCAACCAAATAGTAGACTTCTTCATATCAATCGAACTCCTTTCTTTAACACAACAAATAACGCACCTTTTAGTTTAATATTCACACAAAAAATGTAAAAACAAAATCTCGTTGAGTTAAAAAAAGTGTCTGCCGGTAAATCAAAAGTTTCCTCGGCAAGAAACTCTCGTTTCACTGGCAGGAAACTTTTGTTCCATTAGCAAGAAACTTTTGTTTCACCCCGAGGAAACTCCTGAAACTTTTGTATGTCAGTTACGTTTTCTTGGCAGCGGGCAAAATTCAACCACAAAACGCATTCATTTACAGAAAAACTTCCGCAGAGCGCACCTACTTTTCATTATTCATTTTATCTTTGTCTCCTGTAAAAGCTATGCAGAATGACAGCAGAAAGCATCACACAGATAGACATTCAACAAGTCTTGCGGCAAAAAGCCCCATCGGCGGCCCGGAAGATTCCGCAGTTTGTGATAAACTATCTGACACGTACCATTCATCAAGACGAGCTGAACGACATTCTCCGCCGTTATCATGACAAGAACGGGGTGGCTTTCATGCAGGAACTGATTGGTTATTTCGATTTGCATTTGGTGCTGGAAAACGAGTCGAACATCCCGACCGAAGGACGTTACATCTTTGCCTCCAACCATCCGCTGGGCGGAGTGGACGGCATCTGCCTCTCGGCTATCATCGGGAAACGCTTCAACGGCAACATCCGTTACCTCGTAAACGACCTGCTGCTCTACCTTACGAATCTGCGTTCCATCTTCGTCCCCATCAACAAACATGGCGCGCAGGGCAAGTACAATGCCCGGCTGATTGAGGAGGCGTATGCTTCAGACAATCAGATTATCACTTTCCCGGCCGGTCTTTGTTCGCGCAAACAGCATGGGAAGGTCGAAGACATCGAATGGAAAAAATCTTTTATCCAGAAAGCTGTCGAGTATCAGCGGGATGTTGTCCCGGTTTTCTTTGATGGGAAAAATTCCAATTTCTTTTATCGGATTGCCCGTTTGCGGAAGGCTTTAGGCATTCGGATGAATTATGAAATGATTTATCTGCCGGACGAAATGTTTAAAAGCAAACACAAGACATTCCATATTTATTTCGGACGCCCCATTCCTTGGCAGACGTTTACTGACGGCCGCAAACCGGTCGAATGGGCGCAAGAGGTAAAAGAGTTGGTTTATAATTTAAGGAATCAATAGTTTGATTAGATATGCAAGACATTATTAAACCCATAGACCGTTCGCTTCTGAAAGCAGAACTGACTCCTGAAAAAAGACTTCGGAAGACGAACAAATCTGATAACGAAATCTATATCATCACAGCCGAAGACTCTCCACACGTCATGCAAGAAATTGGCCGATTACGGGAAATTGCCTTCCGCTATTACGGAGGCGGCACGGGAAAGGCTCTTGACATCGATGCCTTCGACATCATGGAAGATGCTTACAGGCAACTGATTGTCTGGAGTCCGAAAGAGGAACAGATATTGGGCGGATACCGTTTTCTCTGTGGTTCGGACGTCCGTTTTGATTCCGACGGGAAACCGATTCTGGCGACGTCGCATTTGTTCGATTTCTCACCGAAGTTCATCCGTGACTATCTGCCGTATACGGTGGAGCTGGGGCGTTCGTTCGTCACGTTGGAATATCAATCGACCCGTTGCCGCAATGCCAAAGGGCTGTTCGTATTAGACAATTTGTGGGACGGGCTTGGGGCGTTGTCCGTCATCGACCCCAGTTTGCAATATTTCTTCGGAAAGGTCACCATGTATAATACATACAATCCGGAGGCTCGTAACATGATTCTCTACTTCCTGAACATGCACTTCCCCGACCCGGAACATTTAATCACGCCGATTTATCCACTGGAAACCGACACGGACATCGAAAAGATGCAAGCGCTTTTCAGATATGACAATTTTAAAGACAATTATAAAGTGCTGAACCAAGAGGTGCGCAAATTCGGCATCAACGTTCCGCCGTTGGTCAATGCCTACATGAGTCTTTCGCCAAAAATGCGCGTATTCGGCACGGCCATCAATCATGAATTTGGCGAGGTGGAAGAAACCGGCATCTTGATTGCCATCAATGAGATTCTGGAAGAAAAGAAGAAACGGCACATCGAAACATACCTGAACGAAGAGTGGAAATCGGCCACTTTGATCCGAAAGGCAGAGTAAAGACGATTATTCGCCGTTCCGTTGCTTTTCCCATTCGGTTGCAACCGTCTCAAGCGTGTCGTACCATGCCTGTCCGAAACGACGGATTAATGGCTCTTTCAGGAAGCGAAACACCGGAAGATTGGCTTGTTCTCCCATCAGTTCGGCTGCTTTACATACGTTCCAGCGATGATAATTGAGCGCATAGAATGTGCCGTAATCCGTTACGCGAATCGGATACAAGTGGCAAGAAACCGGCTTATAAAACGCCAGTTTGCCTGCACGAAAGGCTTTCTCTATGGCGCATTTGCAGGTTCCATCTGCGTCATAACAAGTAAATACGCAATCCTTCCCGTTGACGATAGAGGTCACCAAATCGCCATCTTCGTCCCGATAAGCCACGCCTTGCTCCCGAATCACATCTTGCGCTTCAGGCGAAAGGTCGTCCCAAATAACCGGTAGAGCCCTCTCCAATTCTGCGACTTCTTCTTCCAATAAAGGCGCTCCCGAATCACCTTCCACGCAGCATATTCCTTTGCACTTCGAAAGATCACACAAGAACTTACGCTCAACAATATCGAGGCTAACTAAGGTGTTATCAATTTGAATCATACTTTTTAAATTGAGAATTGAAGTATAAAAAAACGCAGATTACACAGACAGAACAGATGGACGCAGATAATTTATTGACAAATCAAAAATCTGCGTCCATCCGACTTATCTATGTTATCTGCGTTCCCTTATTACTTAATGAATTAAATTATTTCCATTCATCTCCTTCGGTTGCGGCATTCCCATGATATGCAAAATAGAAGGAGCGACATCGGCTAATACACCATTCTCCACTTTTGCATCTTTATTCTCCGTCACATACACGAATGGAACCGGATTTAAAGAATGGGCCGTATTGGGCGTTCCGTCTGCATTCAACGCATGGTCTGCATTTCCGTGATCGGCAATGATGATAACTTCATACCCATTTGCCTTGGCTGCTTCCACCGTGTCGCGTACACAGTTGTCGATTGCAACGACCGCCTTCTCTATGGCGCTATAAACACCCGTATGTCCCACCATGTCGCCGTTCGCATAATTGACGACAATGAAATCATATTTCTGCGTGTTGATGGCTTCCACCAATTTGTCTTTTACCTCGTAAGCACTCATCTCCGGCTTCAAATCGTAAGTCGGCACTTTCGGGCTGGGAACCAAGATACGGTCTTCACCTGCATAAGGAGTTTCACGACCACCGTTGAAGAAGAAAGTCACATGCGCATATTTCTCCGTTTCTGCGATATGCAACTGCGTTTTGCCACTGTTGGAAAGATATTCGCCAAGCGTATTCTCCACATTTTCCTTGTCAAACAAGATATGCACACCTTTGAAAGAGGCATCATAAGGTGTCATGCAATAATATTGCAGGTTCGGGAGGGTGTGCATACCCTGTTCCGGCATATCCTGCTGCGTCAGGACAATTGTCAATTCCTTCGCGCGGTCGTTGCGGTAATTGAAGAAAATCACCACGTCGCCGGGCTTAATCGTTCCATCCACCATTGCATTATTAATCGGCTTGATAAATTCGTCCGTCACGCCTTCGTCGTATGACTCTTGCATGGCCTGCACCATGTCTGTTGCCTGCTTTCCTTTGCCTTCGACCAGCAAATCATAGGCTTCCTTCACACGCTCCCAACGTTTGTCACGATCCATCGCATAGAAACGTCCTACGATTGAAGCGATTTTACCGGCAGATTTGGCGCAATGTGCCGTCAGTTGCTCGATGAATCCTTTACCACTTTGCGGGTCGGTGTCCCGGCCATCCATAAAGCAATGAATATAGGTGTTCGCAATGCCGTATTCCTTTGCGATGTCGCACAGCTTGAACAAATGATCCAGTGAACTATGAACACCACCGTTGGAAGTCAATCCCATGAAATGCAAATTGACAGCCTTCTCTTTGGCGTATGAAAAAGCCGACACGATTTCCGGATTCTGCATGATGCTGTTGTCCGCACATGCCCGGTTGATTTTCACCAAATCCTGATAGACAATACGTCCGGCGCCGATATTTAAATGCCCGACCTCAGAGTTCCCCATCTGTCCGTCCGGCAATCCGACGTTTTCACCGCTTGCCTGCAACTGCGAATGAGGATAATGAGCCAACAAACTATCCCAATAAGGAGTAGGTGTATTGAAAATCACATCATCTTTCTTGTGATCACCGATTCCCCAACCATCTAAAATCATTAAAAGGGCTTTCTTACTCATGATTGTTTCTTTTTTTAGTTTCCGGGTGCAAAGATAATTCTTTTTAAGTTGAGAATTGAAAATTGAAAATTGAGAAATACTTCCCTACCGGGCACAAAGCCATTTTTTAATTCTCAATTCTCAATTTTTAATTTATTGAAACCATTACTTTTGCAACTGATATGGAAAAGATAGTTCAAGACAAAGTATTGGGCGAAATACGACTCCGCACCAGTCCGCGCGCTGTTCACTACACATTAAAAATATCCAAAGGGAAAATTACGGCGACCATGCCAGTCGGCGGCAATGCGACTCGTATGCTTGCTTTCATTCAGGAAAACCGGGCGAAATTGCTCAAAGCCCTTGCCAAACATCCGGCACACCCACTCTTAACCGACAAAACGGAGATGCAAACAGCTACTTTCCGCCTGCATATCTTCCGCACAGAACGCGAGAACTTCTACATGCGGCTGGAAAACGGCATTTTGCATATTGCCTGTCCGAAAGAGATTGATTTTGCAGACGAACAGGTTCAAAAAGTATTGAAAGGGCTCATCGAGCAGGCACTCCGCCACGAAGCCCGCCGAATACTACCTCAACGGCTGCATCAACTGGCATCCCAACATGGATTTACCTACACGGGCGTCAAAATCTTCAACAGTAAAAGCCACTGGGGTAGTTGCACAGCCCGCCGAAGCATCAATCTGTCGCTCTCCCTCATGCTGCTCCCTTTTCCCCTCATTGATTACGTACTTCTGCACGAACTTTGCCACACAATCGAGATGAACCACAGCGACCGTTTTTGGGCACTGATGGACAAAGTAACCGACGGAAAAGCCCAAACACTAAGAAAGGAGCTGAAAGAGTTTCACATGCTTTGAAGATTGTGCGTAGACCTCCGCTTTCACCCAAGTTTGAAACATGACATAGAAAAAGAGGGCAAAATCCGGACAGAAAACACTAAATAACCGGATTTCACCCTCTCAAATTGGCACATGAAGTGCCTGCGATTTATAAACGACTAATTACCAAACTCATTCCAAATAAGTATATCCATACAAGCCAGAACGATAATTCGACAAAAATTCTTTTCCTTCGTCTACCGAAATGCGACCTTCTTTGACCGACTTGGTTACCCACGTTTCCAACGTGCGTACCAACTTTTTCGGGCTATATTGCACATAATCCAACACTTCGGCCACGGTCTCGCCATCAATGACTTGCTCGATGTAATACCCCTTGTCGTCCACTGTCACATGGACCGCATTCGTGTCGCCAAAAAGATTATGCAAATCTCCCAAAATCTCTTGATAAGCTCCCACCAAAAAGACGCCGATATAGTAAGCATCCTTTCCTTTCAGGGAATGAACCGGCAAATCATGGGAAACATTGCGTGTCGAAATGAAATTGGCAATCTTTCCATCCGAATCGCACGTGATATCTTGCAACGTCGCCGTCCGGTCCGGCCGTTCGTCCAACCGCTGAATGGGCATAATCGGGAATATCTGGTCTATCGCCCACGAATCGGGCAAGGACTGGAATAACGAAAAATTACAAAAATATTTATCAGCCAACAGTTTGTCCAAGTTCCGGAACTCATCGGGTGCATGTTTCAAGCCAGAAACAATCTGGTTGATTTCGCGCGTAACCGACCAATACAGGCGTTCGATTTGTGCGCGTGTCTTCAAATCGACGATGCCATGGCTGAACAAGTCGAGCGCCTCCTCCCGAATTTGCTGCGCATCGTGCCAGGCTTCCAGCATTCGGGGTTGATTCAGCTTATCCCAAATCTCGTACAGTTCACGAACCAACTCATGGTCGGACTCGCTCACCTCGAAATCCTCATCCATTTCAGGCAAAGTCGCCGTTTCCAGCACTTCGAAAATCAAAACCGAATGATGGGCTGTCAGCGAACGGCCGCTCTCGGTAATGATGTTCGGATGCGGAATGCCATTCTTATCGCTGGCATCGACCAGCGTCGAAATCGAGTCGTTGACATATTCCTGAATCGAATAGTTGACGCTGCTCTCACTGTTCGACGAGCGGGTTCCGTCATAATCGACACCCAGACCGCCGCCTATATCGACAAACTCGACATTAAATCCCATCGCATGCAACTGCACGTAAAATTGCGAAGCCTCGCGCAAGGCTGTCTTTATCCGGCGTATTTTCGTTACCTGACTACCGATGTGGAAATGTATCAGCTTCAAGCAATCCGCCAAATCCTTCTTTTTCAAGAAGTCCAATGCCTCCAACAATTCGCTCGAAGTCAAGCCGAATTTACTTGCATCGCCTCCGCTTTCTTCCCACTTGCCGCTGCCGGACGAAGCCAATTTGATGCGAATGCCGATATTGGGCCGCACGTTAAGCTGCTTCGCGATTTTGGCAATCAGCGCCAACTCATTCATCTTCTCCACGACGAGAAAAATCCGTTTGCCCATCTTCTGCGCCAGCAGAGCAAGCTCGATATAACTCTCATCCTTATATCCATTGCAAATAATCAAAGAATCCGAATCCGTATTGACAGCGATTACAGCATGCAACTCCGGTTTAGAACCGGCCTCCAAACCCAAATTAAACTTTTTCCCATGGCCAATGATTTCTTCCACGACCGGACGCATCTGATTGACTTTGATGGGATAAATGATGAAGTTCTGGGCTTTATAGCCATACTCCCCGGCAGCCTGTTTAAAGCAATTGGCAATCTTCTCGATGCGATTGTCCAATATATCTGGGAAGCGCACCAATACAGGTGCCTCCACGTCCCGCAGCTGCAACTCATCCATCAAGTCCCTCAAGTCGACGGCAACCCCATTTTTACGCGGAGTGACCACCACATGCCCTTTCTCGTTGATACCAAAGTACGAAGCCCCCCAACCTGTAATGTTATAGAGTTCTTCTGAGTCTTCAATACGCCATTTTCTCATTTCTCTTTTCTGTGCAATAAATATATGTATTCATTTGTTGCGGACAAAGATACTACCAAAAAACGAGATATGGGGCAAATTGAGGAAAACAAAATGACCGCAGATTCATTCCGTTTGTATCTGCGGTCATTCGTATACTATAGAGGCTTAGAAAGCGAGAATGCAGCGGACGCGGTAAGCACATTCTCCATTACCTTTACTGTAAGCATCCTTATCGTCAAAAGACAGATAAAGGCTATTGCTTTTAGGACTGAGTTTTATTTGAGAACCATTATCTGCATCGCCTTCTGAAGAAGTTTGATAGTCACAACTGTTATTGTAAACATGTAATTTGGCAGAAGCTCTTACTTTTCCAAAATAAGCGTTAATAGCTTCTTCTATATCAGTTCCTTCAGGTTCGGTTTGCATGCTGAAGAAATCAGAAACTTTTTTGAAATTACTTGTTTCAAATGAAACACCGGCTAAATTTGCCAGTAAATCGGCCCATTGTCCCATACTGGGTAAGAACCAACCAGTTGTCCCTTCGGGTAAATTGACATTATTAGCGTCAGCATACCGTTTCGCCGCATAAAAAGCGGGATATTTCTCTACATCTCCATATTTCCCTTCATTCCAAATCGTTTGACTATTCTTTAAACCACTGATATCATTATATAATGTAGTAATATCATCTGTCAAACAATTAGTCAGATCTTCATCATGCATGGCAGGTTTGCTTTTATCGGGGTCAATATTGATAGTTAGTCCTTCATTCTCTTTAGGGTCATTGCCTGCACACCATAAAAGATTATAATCGCTTTTTTTATAATCATCTTTACTCGGATTTGCTCCGCTATTATGATAATTGATATTTCCCGGAACAGTAGCATCGCTCAACGCCATTGCCAATCCGGTCGGCGTATCAACACCTTTCGCGGCCAATACGGCTTTTTCTGCTTCACCGATGCGATCTGTTCCCAGATAGAAGATAATACCGACCGGCGTTTTACCGGAAATCAACTTGGTAGAATAACTCCCGTCACTGTACAAAATGTCACCCACTTTCATCTTTTCCATAAAACGAATGGCACGAGTCGTAACGTACGTGCTTCCGTCATGCGTTGTCAATGTAGCACGAATGATATATGTTTCGCCGGATTCCATCCCTTTGTATTTTACATTTATATAATACTCGTCCGAGCCATCTACGGTTGTATTGACAAATACACCGATTTTCTTATCTTCATCATCCGCGCGGGTTGTAATAAAATTCTCATCGTTACCAGCTTGGTCGTCGGACGATTGGGTAACAATCTCCGCTATCAGATTGGATATATCCTCTTTTTGTATACCTTCGGGATAATGAAAATAGAGTTGATAGGAATAGTAGACCGTTGGAGCTGTTATCATGATTGAAACGGGATCATTTTCTTCATACGTTTCTGTCCCTTTATATTCTTCTGAAGAAAGGAGATAGAAACCGTTAGCTTCTGTTGCCTCACCATAATAAGGTACTTTAAACGTTTGCCCATTCTCTAACGTGAACGTCACATAATCTGTACCAAGTGTAACCGTAATCCCTTGCGCCGAACCTCCGTTCGAGCCTGCCGGGCCTTGTGGGCCTTGTGGACCGGTCGGTCCCTGCGGGCCGGTTGCGCCGGTATCGCCTTTCGGGCCTGTGACGCGCGTCCACGTCTTGCCATTGTCCACGCTAAGGTAAACAATGCTGTTTTCGGGGTTCTTGCCTTCGTCGGCACCGGTCAGGACAGCATCGTCGGGCAGGTCTTTCCCTAATTTCAAAATGGGTGTTGGAGCTGATGCACCATCTTCCCCGTTGGCTCGGATGGGGTTGCCTTCGCTGTCGAGCAGCAACTCGCCATTCTGCGTCCAATACCAATTGCCGTCTTCGCCCTGCGTGAGGCTGATACCGGCGTCGGCACCGTTGTAGAGCGTGATGGATTCCGACTGCTTGAAGTCGATGCGGTAGCCGATGGTGTCTCCCTCTTCGGTAAGCGTCGTCACGGCAGTGATGTAGTCCATCGTGTTGATTAACTCTTGCAAACCGGCAATCGTTTCGTTGGCTTGCTTTTGCCAGGTCTCCAGCGCAGCGATACGCGCCTCGTGGTCGTTCACCCGATTCCATAGTTCATCGTCATCATACTTGCAGGAACTGATTGCAATGAGGGCGAACGCCATCCAAACAAAGTGTTTCAGTTTCATAATTCACTCGTTTTTTGTTTCCCCATGCCAGTTCCCACGCAGGAGTTGGTTACCAAATTAACTCGTTTGAAACGGGCATATATGCGAAAAGCGTGGGAACTGTACTCTGTCACTTATCCCACGTTTCCAGGCCTTCGCATTGCCTACAGCATAAGGATAAGCAACGAAGAAAGCCCACGCCGATGGTATAGTCATACAACTGTGCGCCATGAATAAGCGCACAGTGCATTCTTATACAACCCCGCAGGCATCTACCGTTGCCTTATCTTCTTATGCTGTTTCTAAAGTTGCGAAGTTCGGAAACATAGAAGATAAAGCGTTAAGTAAACGCCTTCTACATATATGTCTGTTGCCCACCCCTCTTAAAAAAATCGGCGTGAGTAACGGATGCAAATGTATAGAAAAAACTTTGGATTAAGAGTAAATTCCTTCAGAATATACAAATTTTATTCCCTCGGTCAAACATAAACTTAGTTTTTACCGTACCTATTCTTTAATCAGCATCGTTGATTGTACAATCAGCGTCGGCGTTTTTATAATCAACGACGCTGATTATACAAACACCGACGCTGATTTGAGAATGGGATGAGGGCGGGAATAAAAGATACTCCGATAGTCTGTACTTCTGTTTGCGAGGAAGATAAATAGTTAATCTTGTGGGAACACTCGGAGATGCCCAAAGAATAGCGTACATTTGTTTTCTAAAATGACTGATTATATCCATATAAAAAAGAAATGAAGAAATTACTTTCTTTACCGCCTAACTTGGTCGGTAGTTTTCATACAATCACAAACAGCGACCCGGCTGAATGGTTTTGCGCGTCCGACCCCATCGGGGCTCGTTTGGGGTCAGGAGGAGGAACCACTTGGATACTGGAGCGTTGCTACCGCAACGAGCAAACGGCACGGACATTCGAGGAGTGGTTAGCCGCAGAAAAACGAATCATCCTCCATGCCGGCGGTCAAAGCCGGCGTCTGCCCGGTTATGCGCCATCCGGGAAAATCCTGACGCCCATCCCGGTCTTCCGCTGGGCACGCGGACAAAAGTTGTCGCAAGACCTGCTTTCGCTCCAGCTTCCGTTGTATGAAGAAATCATGCGCAAAGCGCCGGACTCCCTGCATACGTTGATTGCCAGCGGCGATGTGTACCTGCGCCACAACGAACCGTTGCAGGCGATTCCGGAAGCCGATGTCGTCTGTTACGGTTTATGGGTAGACCCCGCGCTTGCCACCCGGCATGGCGTTTTTGTGTCTGACCGGACTACGCCCAACCGGCTCGATTTCATGTTGCAAAAACCCTCTTTCGAAACGTTGCAGCAGTTAGCGAGTTCGCATTTCTTCCTGATGGATATCGGCGTATGGCTGCTCAGCGACCGTGCCGTCCGCCTGTTGGCGCAACGTTCCTATCAACCGGACGGAAAGCAGATGAAGGCATACGACCTGTATGCGGAATTCGGCTGTGCGTTAGGCGTTCACCCGCGCATCGCAGACAGGGAGCTGAACCAGCTGAGCGTGGCGATTCTTCCCCTTCCGGGAGGCGAGTTTTATCATTACGGAACCAGTCGCGAACTCATTTCATCGACCTTGTCCGTACAAAATCTCGTGCACGACCAACGCCTCATCATGCAACGGGCAGTCAAGCCTCATCCCGCCATGTTCGTCCAGAACGCTCTTGTGCAGTGTCCGCTTACTTCCCAAAACTCGGAACTTTGGATTGAGAACAGTTTTGTGAACGACCAATGGCGGTTAAACCGGCAGCACATCATCACCGGCGTGCCGGAAAATAACTGGCAGCTACACATTCCGGCGGGAATCTGCATCGACGTCGTTCCCATCCGCCAAGCGGAATGGGCCGCTCGGCCGTATGGATTCGCAGACCCGTTCAAAGGTGCGACAAACGCCCCGGAAACTCAATTCTTGGGACAACCGTTTGCCGAATGGAAAGCCCGGCGCGACCTCATTGTGCCCGACTACCCGGACATACAAGACGCGCCGTTGTTCCCTGTTTGCAACAGCATCGAGGAAACAGGGCTCGTCATGCGTTGGATGACTTCCGAGCCGTCACTGGCCGAAGGCAAAGCTATTTGGGAGAAACGAACCAAACTTTCTGCCAATCAACTGTCAGACCAAGCCAACCTCTCCCGGCTGTTTGCCCAGCGCGAACACTTCAGGAAAAACAACTGGTATGCGTTGGCAGCCAATTACAACAAAAGCGTTTTCTATCAATTGGATTTAGACGACGCGGCGGCGGCATTCATCCGTAACTCGATTCCGCTTCCGGCGCCCCTCCCACACGATGCGCCTTTATTGACGCGCATTCAAGACCATTCGTTCCGTGCCCGCGTCCTAAAGGCGACCGACTTCAAGCAGAGCGAAAGGGAAGAGCAACAGGCCTTTTCCTTGTTACGGGAGGGATTAATCCAGACCGTAAGCCATGAAAAGCAATCCCCTCGCCTCGATGTGTACCGCGACCAAATCGTTTGGGCACGCAGTCCGGTCCGTATCGACTTGGCCGGCGGCTGGACCGACACGCCTCCCTATTGTCTGTATGCTGGCGGCAACGTGGTCAATGTAGCCATCGAGCTGAACGGGCAGCCGCCGTTGCAGGTCTACATCAAGCCGTCGCCCGAACACCGGCACATCATCCTCCGCTCCATCGACTTGGGCGCCATGGAATGCGTTTCGACATGGGAAGAACTGCGCGATTTCAGAAAAGTGGGTTCTCCTTTCTCTATTCCCAAGGCGGCGTTGGCTTTGGCGGGATTCGTCCCTGAATTTTCGGCCGACCGTTATGCTTCCTTGAAAGAGCAGTTGGAGGCATTCGGATGCGGATTGGAAATCACCCTGCTGGCAGCGATTCCCGCAGGCTCGGGACTGGGGACAAGTTCTATTCTGGCGGCAACGGTGTTAGGGGCGTTGTCCAATTGCTGCGGCCTTGCCTGGGACAAAAACAAAATCGGAAACCGGACGTTAATCCTCGAACAGCTGCTTACTACCGGCGGAGGCTGGCAAGATCAATATGGAGGGATTCTGCACGGACTTAAACTTCTGCAAACAGACGAAGGGTTGCTTCAAGCCCCCGTTATCCGATGGCTACCGGAACAGCTCTTTACCGAACCGGAATATCAGGCTTGTCACCTGCTTTACTACACCGGCATCACCCGCACGGCTAAAGGCATTCTTGCCGAAATCGTCCGGCAGATGTTCCTCAATAGTGGGCCGCATCTTCTCCTTTTATCGGAGATGAAGACCCATGCGTTAGATCTTTCCGAAGCCATCTTGCATGGCGATTTCCAAACTTACGGGCGACTGGTCGGCAAAAGCTGGGGACAAAACAAAGCACTCGATGCGGGTACGAATCCGCCTGCCGTAGAAGCCATTATATCCCGGATTCAGGACTATGCCTTAGGCTACAAGCTGCCGGGAGCCGGAGGGGGCGGCTATCTCTACATCACAGCCAAAGACCCGGAAGCCGCGTTGCACATCAAACGCATCCTGACCAACGAGCCACTCAACGCCAATGCCCGGTTCGTCGACATGAATCTGTCGGATAAAGGCTTGCAAATAAGCCGCTCCTGAAGCTGCAAACAAAGAAAAACAAGCGAAACTGTCGGGTATTTCCGGCAGTTATGCTACATTTGCAGGCGCAAAATGTAAATTACTAATCAAAACAAACAGAAAAACAGAAGCATTATGTTGAAGACGATTTTGTCTATCTCGGGACGACCGGGATTATTCAGGTTAGTTTCAAGAGGGAAAAATATGTTGATTGTCGAATCGTTGGCCGACAAAAAGAAGGTGCCGGCCTACGCTAAAGACAAAGTCATCTCTTTGGGCGACATTTCCATCTATACACAGGAGGGCGAAACGCCGCTGCACAACGTATTGACAGCTATCAAAGAGAAAGAAAACGAAGGAAAGGCCTCCATCCCGACATCGGCCAAGCCCGACGAGTTGTATGCCTACTTCGCCGAAATCTTGCCCAACTTTGACCGCGACCGGGTACATCCGGGCGACATCAAAAAAATCATCCTGTGGTACAACCTCCTGCTCGACGCCGGCATGACGGATTTCACTCCGGAAGAGGTAGAAAGCACTGACGAGACGGCAAGCGAAGCTGCAACAGAAAAAGCTGAAGCCTAACTGCACTTACCCGGAACGTAAATAAAAATAGGATGCAGATAAAAAAATCTGCATCCTATTTTTATTTACCTGCTATCTCACGAATCACCCGGCAAGGATTACCGACTGCCAACATGCCTGCGGGAATGTCCTTCGTTACCACGCTACCCGCACCTATCACAACACCATCCCCAATCGTGACACCCGGCAGGATAGAAACGCCCGCTCCTATCCAAACGTTATTGCCAATCGTCACCGGACGGGCATATTCCAACCCCTGATTACGTTGCGCCACGTCCAACGGATGTCCGGCCGTATAAATGCCGACATTAGGCGCGATAAAAACATTATCGCCGATGCGAACTTTCGCCTCATCCAGCACCACGAAGTTGAAATTGGCAAAGAAATTCGCTCCTACCTCTATATTATAGCCGTAATCACAGAAAAAGGGTTGTTCAATAACAGTTTGTTGCCCCATCTTCCCCAACAATCGTTCCAACAGCGCACGCCGTTCCGCCTGTTGCGAAGGACGCAGCCGGTTATAGTCATAAAGCAGCTCTTTGGCCCGCAAGCGCTCCGCCAGCAATTCCGCATCGTAATTGGCATCATAGAGAAGACCTTGCGCACATTTTTCTTTTTCGGTCATGATTGCATCCTTTCATTGATGTTTATTACTTTTTCACTGATTCAGCAATTGCAACGTATGGCAAGCGACCAATGCGGCCGTTTCCGTACGCAGGCGGCTTTCGCCCAAGGAGATGGGCTGAAAGCCCTGTTCGAGCGCCAGGTTTACCTCTTCCGGACTGAAATCGCCCTCCGGCCCAATCAGTACCAAGGCATGGCTTCCCGGATGGTAACACGCTTTCAAGAGCTGTTTTTCACCGGTTCCGCAATGGGCGATGAATTTCTGTCCGTCAAAAGGCCGCTTGACAAAATCCCGAAAGTCTGTCATCCCTTCCAGCAAAGGCAACGTCGCTTTCTGAGACTGCTTGATTGCACTCACCGCAATCTTCTCCAAGCGGGCGAGCTTTATTTCTCTGCGCTCAGAAAAACGACAATTCAGGCAGGTCACCGCATCTATCCCGATTTCCGTCGCCTTCTCGACAAACCATTCCATCCGGTCCATATTTTTCGTCGGCGCAACCGCGATGTGCAACCGGAAGTTCCACAACGCCGGCTGCTGCCATTTTCGTTCAATCCGGACTTCGCAATGCTTCGGATGCGGACGCTCAATCACGGCATCGTAAAAGAAACCCCGCCCGTCCGTAATCCGGATGGCATCGCCTATGTCCAAACGAAGGACACGCACACAATGTCCCGACTCTTCCTCCGAGAGCACGGGATGAATCGAAATATCCGGTACATAAAACAACTGCATTTCCTTTTCCTCTCTTTTTCTTTTTTTCAATTCCCCAAAATCATCCCAATGATCGTAGCGGATAGGACGGAAACCAACGCTCCTCCCACCATGGCCGGAACACCCAAACGAGTAATCAACTCCCGTTTCTCGGGAGCCAACACGCCCATTCCTCCCAACAAAATGCCAATCGAAGAAATATTGGCGAAACCGCACAATAGGTAAGTCGACATCAAAATCGATTTCTGATAGACGAACATCCCGGCCTCTTTCCACTCCTGCAACTGGAAATAAGCGACAAATTCATTCAAAATCGTCTTCTGTCCCAACAAAGAGCCCACCAACAACATATCCTGATAAGGAATCCCTATCAACCACATGAAAGGAGCCAAAAGCACACCTAAAATCAATTGGAAAGTCAACCCCTGCGCCTTCCCATCCGAAACCGACTGAATCCACTCGTTCAACCCCGTATACCGTCCAATGACGCCTTCCAACAAATAGTTCGCCATCGCGACCAGCGCAATAAACACCAATAGCATGGCGGCAATATTCACCATCAGGCGCACACCTGTCGATGTCCCGGCAGCCAATGCGCCTAAAACACTCGAATAGGTTCTCGTATGCTCCATTTTTACCAAACGCTCGTCCACTTGTTCTGTCTGCGGACAAATGATTTTCGCCAGCACAATCGCCCCCGGCGCAGCCATCAAAGAGGCAGACAACAGATGCTTGGCAAACAAAACCCGTGCTGCTTGGTCACCACCTGCCAACATACCGATATACGTCGCCATCACAGTGCCCGCAATCGTCCCCATGCCGGCAACCATCACCAAAAACAGTTCGGAACGGTTCATTTTCGGCAGGTAATTCTTTATCAACACAGGCGCTTCCGTCATTCCCAAAAACACATTTCCCGAAACAACCAGTCCTTCCGCCCCCGATATACGCAAAAAACGGCGTAGCAGCCATGACATACCGCTCACCACCCATTGAATGATTCCCCAATGGTAGAACAACGAGACCAAAGCCGAAAAGAATATCACCACAGGCAAAGAGTTGAGCAGGAAAATAAAACCTTTGCTTTGGGCAATCAAAGGCCCCAACAGAAATTGCACACCTTCTTGAGTGAAATCCATCAACTTGACAAAAATCTTTCCAATCCACTCCAAAGCAATTCCCACCGCAGGGACATACAATACAGCCAACGCAAACAACAACTGCATCAACAATCCGGCTCCCACCAGCTTCCAGTCAATCCGCTTTCGGTCGTAACTCATCCAATAAGCAACTCCCAACACAATCGCAATCCCCAAAAAACCTCTGCATACAGAAACCAGACTCAGGCTCAATTGCGGCTCCGTCATGACGTCCCCTCCTTTCGACGGCGCAATTCATCCCGGTACATCCGAGCGTATTCATAATTTTCCTCCGCAACCGCCTCTTCCAAACGGCTGTTCAATTCATCTTTATCCAACAGAGAAAGCCAGCGCTTCAACTGCTCTTCGTCATGTATGTCTTCCGGCTCCAGATTCAAGATATATTCATCTTCATCGTGAGCCGTAAATGTTTCCCTCGGTCCATTCTCCAAAACGACGCCACATTCTTTTACAATTTCCGGAGAGGTATAAATGCTGCAATTTACCCGCAACGCGATTGCAATCGCATCGGAAGTCCGCGAATCCAAACGCACCGTATCCGCCCCTTTGTCAAATATCAATTCCGAATAAAAAACACCATCTTGAAACTTATAGATATAAACCTCACGCAGCTGAATGCCCAACGTCCGGGTCAAAGCCACAAACAAATCATGCGTCAACGGGCGAGGAGGCGTGATATGCTCCAAAGCAATCGCAATCGATTGCGCCTCTGCCGTGCCGACAATAATCGGGATACGATAAAAACCTTTCTCTTCAGCCAAAATCAAGGCATACGCTCCGGCCTGTATTTGGCTGTTGGTCAACCCCTGTACACGCAATTTTACTTTTGTATCCACACTTTCTCCCTTTTTTAAGTCACATACAAAAGTAATATTATTTCGACTATACTGAATAAGATTTATCGAGAAGAATCACAAACGGACTAAAATAAAAAAGAAAAGGTTGTCATCACGACAACCAATCTTCATTGCTAACCTTAAATCTAATACCATGAAAAACACGATGCAAATATAGAGGATTTTATGTTATCCAGCATATTTTTCGCCATAAAAATGCACCACATTAACATTATTTGGCTTATACGGGGAGCTTCTCCCCGAAGAAACTAAAGTTTCCCCGAAATGAAACAGAAGTTTCTTGCCAGTGAAACTTTTGTTTCACCACAAAGAAACGAATGAAACTTTTTTACGAAAAATGAAATCCGTCAAATCGGTAAATATTTCGCCAAGCGGTAAATCCAGCGGACCGACAGACGATGCCACAACGAAATCGGCATCTCTTCCAACAAAATATCCGAGCGGAGCTCGCGCAGAATCAGCCAATCCGCCTGTTTCACCCAATGCCGGAAAACCGGATTAGCCGAATGCGTTTTCGACAACTGAAGCAAAGCATCCAAATCAAACTGATGGGCAACGACTCCCGCCCCTGAATGGGACGCGTCGAAAGCATTGCAGGCCTGCTCGATATGCGTCGGCACCATCAGCACCGGCTTCCCCAAATACATCGCTTCGCAAACCGACTCGAAACCGGCTGTCGTCGCATACGCTTTTGCGCCTGCCATATAGCGGATAAAGAGTTTGTCGTCCAATTGGTGGAAAGAAAGACGTTCATCGACTTTGAGCTCCGGTTCCACATCTTTCTTATCCCAAAAGATATGCAACGCGACATCCGGATGCGCCTTGTGCCACGCGCGAATCTCCTCGCTAAAACCGCTATTCAGCAGATAACCATGCAAATAATTTCCCTCCGTCGGCTGTACACCCAGCACCTCCTTACGCAACAATGGCGGCACCACAATCAGACGGTCTGCCGGCACTTCGCGCATTTGCCTGAAAGAAAGGGCCAGCTTCTTCGTTGCCCCGATAGCGGTCAGCCGCGTAAAAAATTTCAGAGAGGCAAGCGAGAAGCGGTTTTCGTCCGGGAACACAAAGTCCGGATGCAAAAACAAGTATTGATGGGCAATGCAGACCATTATCGCCTTGGGGCGGCAAAGCAGATAGGTAAGCCCCGTCAGCAGCTCATAGAAATTCACAACCACATCCGCTTCCGTTTCCTTTATCATCCGGTTGATATACCGAATGCTGAAAAGGTATTTATGCATCCTGAACAGGTTGTAGGCTACGCTTTTCACCAGATTCACCTGCTTGTTTTTCGCGGTCGGAAGGAAATTGGGACTCTCGAACGGATAAATGGGGACATGGATTTTCTCGCTAAAAAAAGCGGGGATTTGCCGCGCCGGACTTTTCCCGACCAACACGCCCACAACTTGATGTCCCTCGTCAGCCAATTTCTGGCGAAGCGAAAGCGCCTGCGTCAAATGTCCACGCCCCTCTCCTTGTATGATAAACAATACTCTCATATAACTTCGGCATAATGTAACAGAGAAGCATCATCCTCGCTTTGTTGAAACTCTTCCCTATTATAAGAAACAATATTCCATTCACCTTGTTCATTTTCAACAAGCGCAGTCAGGCTTTCTACCCAATCACCCGAGTTCAAGTAATGGATATTTCCATACCACGTATTGGCCGCCTGATGAATGTGTCCGCAAATAATACCGTCCAGTTTACGCGCCTCAGCCAGTTTCACCAATTCCTTTTCAAAATCAGAAATATAGGAAACCGCACTCTTCACTTTGTGCTTGACGTGCTGAGAAAGAGAAAAATAAGGTTTCCCCATCTTTTCCCGATGCTGATTATACAAACGGTTCAGCCACAACAGGAAAGTATAACCGATATCTCCCAACATAGCCAACCAACGCATGTTGGTCGTAATCGTATCGAAGATATCGCCATGCGTCACCAAGTAACGTTTTCCGTGCGTCTCCAGCACATAATCCTTCACGATAGACAAGTTAGAAAAAGAAAAAGGGACCAGATTATCCAAGAAATCATCATGATTTCCTCGCACATAGATAATCTGCGTCCCTTGTTTTTCCATCATTTTCATCAACACTTTAAAGAAAGCCGTATGCTGTTGTTTCCAGCGTCGACGTGGTTTTTGCAATTGCCACCCGTCAATGATATCCCCATTTAATATCAGACGGTCACAATCAACATGTTTCAGGAAGTTTGTAACCTCTTCCGTCCGGGAATGCTCCGACCCCAAATGAATGTCCGACAAAACAACAGTCGGATAATACTTTCTTAATTTCATGCTTCCATTCTAAGAGATGTACAAAAATACATACTTCTTATTACAGAAATGCAACAAATGGGTGAAAAAAGGGTGAAGAGGGAGACACAAAATATGTCTATAATTTCAAAACATCCGTTCAGTGACTTGATTAAAATATTCGATACTCTTCTTTATCTCCGGTAACGAATTATCCCAATTGTATTCATATTCAATCGAAATATACCCCTTGAACTGTTGTTCTTTCATAATTTCCATCATCTTCTCGACATCCAACACACCTGTACCCCAAACCACATCATGCGGGTCACCTGTTTCCGGTGAAGCAATATCCTTGAAATGGAATGAAATTATACGACTTTTCAATCGATTCAGGCAATCCAACTGGTTCAATCCTTCCCGACGCCAATGACCGACATCCGCACACGAACCTATCAGCTTACTCCGCCCCGATATCGCATCTAACAATAACGACGGGTTCCAGTAGGATGAGGGTTGGGGATGATTGTGGACTGCTACCCTGATTCCGTACTGCTCGGCCAACTTTTCAACCTCGTCCCAATCCGCTAACGATGGTTCGCAGGTAATCATCTCCATCTCCATCGACCGGGCAAAAGCAAACAGTTTCGGCCAATCGGAAGCCACACTCGGGATGAAAACACCCGTTGCGACTATCTTCACTCCTTTCGAAGCGGACATAGCTTTCAGCTCTCTTTGTGTCTGCGTATCCAAATTAAAATCAAACGGACGATCTCCCCATTTCCCTCCTAATTTATGACCGGGATACACCTCGATATATTTGATTCCCAATTCAGCCGTTTTGTCCAATGCCTCTACCAAAGTGAACCGATGAAACGTGTACGACTGGATTGCTAGTTTCCAATCTGACTCATTAGCACCTGTTCCCTGTGCCCGTACGGAAAACAGAAACATTGTGTAGGCGCAAATCCACAAAAATATGGTTAATTGTCTTTTCATCTCCTTTCTTTATTTAGGCATTCCAGGTAAGCTAAAACCATTCTTATACGTATGCTTGATCCATTCTGACACCATCTCTAACGCATTGAAATCCGCATAACGACGATCAAAACGTGGATCCCCGTCTATCACTTTAAAATCATCCACTGTCACAATCTTGATTGTATCAGTCGGGGATATGTTCGTGAAACGCATGTTTTCCCCATCCCATTTCAACTCACGGTGCAGACCGTTCAGCCCGGACAAACGAACAGCCAACACTCCCATCACCACCATCTCATTAAATGGACCCGAAAACTGGAAATTAGACGATGCTTCTGTCCGGTTTTCCGGAGATTCCTTGCAAGCACGTATCCAATCTTGTTCATGCGCATTGGTCGTCCATATATCCCCGTTCCCACCTCTTACTCGTGGTATCGTCGGCTTCGGTTGTTCAAAATGAGCCATCTCTGACGTAGGAAGCAATGTCGGATTCATTCCATAACAGCCCGTCATGATTTTCCCTTTACTTCCCACGAAAATAATTCCTCCATTCGAATCGCCCATCATTTCGCCATCCTTCAATTCTTCCGGACGAGGTGGCATCAACCCTCCGTCGTACCAATAAACTTTCACTTCGGGCATTTTGATTTTCCCTTTGGGTGGACGGGCCGGAAACGTATAAGTCACAATTTGGGCATGAGGGGGTGAATACAGATTACTTAATGTCGAACTGCCGATTACACTGGTCGGATATTTCAAATCCAACGCCCAATACAACGGATCCATGATGTGACATGCCATGTCCCCCAATGCTCCGGTTCCAAAATCCCACCAACCTCGCCAATTCCACGGCGTATAAGAGGGATGATAGGGACGTTTTTCCGCCGGGCCGATGAACAAATCCCAGTCCAATGTCTCCGAACATGCGGGAGTATCTGAGGGTTTCATCAACCCCTGAGGCCAAATCGGACGGTCTGTCCAACAATGTACTTCGGTTACTTCACCTATTACACCGGCGGCTATCCATTCAGCTACTTGACGGCACCAATCGAACGAATTCCCTTGATTACCCATTTGGGTTGCCACTTTGTATTTCTTTGCCAACCTGGTCAACAAACGAGACTCATACACCGAATGGGTCAATGGTTTTTGCGTATAACAATGTTTTCCCAGCGTAATGGCATGGGCTGTCACTCCTGCATGCGTATGATCCGGTGTCGCCACCAATATCGCATCAATGGATTTTCCCATCTCGTCGAACATCACACGCCAATCTTTAAACCGACGGGCTTGTGGATAGTCATTGAATGTCTTCGCTGCATAACCCCAATCCACATCGCACAAAGCCACTATATTCTCCGTTTTCATATTGGACAGGTTTCGACGTCCCATTCCTCCCACACCGATACCTGCTATGTTCAACTTGTCACTCGGCGCAGTAAATCCGAAACTTTTTCCCAATACTTTACTCGGTACAATCGTTAACCCAGCTGTGGCCAACACACTACCCTGCAAAAATGTCCGTCTTGTTATTGTCTTCATTTTCTATCTTCTCCAATTTATAATCATTTAAACAACGATATAAGTTCCTGCAAATGTTTTTCATAAATATCACGAGGCTGACAATTATATTTTTTACACAAAAATGCAGCCTTTCCAACAACTTCACCCATCATTCCACAAGTATTCATTACTCGAACGGTTCCTAATACAATATGTGTTACACTAATATTACGACCAGCCATAAACATATTGGATACATTTTTTGAATAAAAACATCTATACGGAATATGATACGGTGGAAAATCTCGATTATGATCTGCGACACCCCAAAATTCCTTTCGTGGGTAATATTGAGTATTCTTAGGATCAGGATAGTGCAAATCAATTCCCCATGTTGTAGTGACACAGGCGTCTGGATAAATTGTATCTTTTTCTATATCCAACTCAGATAACAATATATCCCCAACAAGCCGACGCGACTCCCTTTTTCCTGCAATATAAGCCATCCATTTTAATTTCCAACGTGCATTTTCTTCTTTTTTATAGTTCTTCAAAAAAGCCCAATGTCCATAATTTACTCGAAAATTATAATCACGTACAAACTCCGCATCCATAACTTTATCTTCATAGAACCCCGTTTCCCAATACCAAGCACTAGATTTATTGTTTGAGTAATATCCCGGTTGAAATTGTACAGCCCAAGGACACTCAGGAAATATAGATTCCTTCTCTTGCAGTTCTGCAAACCAATGATTTGTCGTTCCCATTGTTAAATTATCAGCTTCAAGAGGAGCTTTAGGTTCTTGTGTCTCTCCAAAACTTTCTCTTCCCATCTTATACATCGCCCCTGCCAAATATCCTAAGTTTCCATCCCCTGTACAATCAACAAATAAAGGGGCTTTAAAACTTAGTTCTTCATGAGTAATTATATTTTGTGCTATCACTTCCGATATCTGTTCATTCACACACCTGACAGCACTTACATGTGTAGACAAATACAAACTAATATTTTTTTCTCTTTGTATTAATTCAAGTTTCTTTCTATCTCCATAAGCTTCAGGTGAGGCATTTTCTGAGGTTACTTCAGTAGCAATCTCTTTCACAATAGACCCAAGTTGAGGATAAAGATTCTTACTCATATCTCCATTTAACGGAATCCGTACCTCAGAACTATTATTACCACCTAATACCGGACGATTTTGTATCAAAGCCACTTTTAGCCCATATCTAGCTGCTTGTATTGCTGTACACATCCCTGAAATACCGCCACCAACAACCACCAAATCAAATATACCCGCACTCTGTGGTTTATCTGATATATTCAATTTTTTCTTCCTAAAAACGGCCAAGGCATTCTTTTCTGATGGAGGAGGTGTTTGATTCGTAGAAAAATAAATTGCATCAATACGTCCCTCGAATCCTGACAAATCATGAATTCCAATTTCAACTTTAATTTTATTCGAGATATTCACTTCTCCTCCAAATTCCCAGTGCCATTGCATATTACCATCTTGTCCCAAAATAGTAGACAAATTCCGCCCATTAATTGATAGAGAAAATTTACCGGGTCCTATTGGATACGGTGACCAATCCTTGGTCCGTACCCAAACATAGTATTTTCCTGTACTAGGAAAATCAACCATTGTGGTTGCAGACTTAACAGGTTCTCCTAATCCATGTGCAAGCAAATATGCAGATCCCATCTGATCAATAAATTGAGCATCTACAGACCATCCACCTAACTGTTCAAATTGTTCGGCTTCAATCCAACATTCTTTTCCTTCTTCTCGACATGCGGTAAAAAGAAAAATAAATATTCCTATAAATAATAACATTACTTTTTGCATCATAAATTTACCACATTACAGAGCGTATTAAAAAGACATTAATACGCTCCAAATTTGACATTTCTAATAATTCGGACTTTGAACTAACCCATTTATCGTTTCAACCTCTATTCTTGGTATTGGCAATACCATATCCCTGTCTTTGTTAAAAGAACGTTGTTCTATCACTCTCATATCACTAAGATTCGAGATGAAATCATAAACAGGTGTACCATTTTCATCTATTTGAGGAGCTTCCATTGGATAACTTCTAGGAGGTCTCCCATATAATGGGCCATTCATCACTTCATCTGCAATATCCCAGCGTCGTATATCCGACCAACGTAATCCCTCCCATGCCAATTCACATTTACGTTCTTTTCTCACGATAGACCGCAATTCTGACTGAGATTTTCCCATCTGGATCGCAGGCATATTCACACTTTCTCTTTGCCGAACTTGATTAATTGCATCATAAACTGAATCATCAATTTCTCCTAATTCAATCTTTGCCTCTGCATACATCAACAAAACATCCGCATAACGCATGAGTATGTAAGATGTTTCTAAATTATCCAATTCAGTAGATTTTGATATCTCGTCATATTTACGCCATACGTATCCAGAAAAAGTAGCGTAAGCATTCAATGCGTCTTGATTATCCACACGGGTAGCAGGAGATACATTATAATTCCAACATGTAACACTATCTTTATGAGTCTCAAATTGAAAACCCATATAAATACTGCCAGGCACAACAATCGTATAATTTAAGCGTGGATCTCTATTTTCAAAAGGATTTTGTGGATCATATAAAGGAGATTCATCAATTGGCAATCCATCTATACAATCATACGAATCAACAATTGCCTGAACAGGAATCTTACTACTATAACCACCTGCCATTCTACTAGTACATCCACGTACAGCACTATTCGTTCTGTAACCATCTTGATAACAAATAAAAAACATCATTTCTTTACTCTGTTCCTGCGTCGCGGATAAAAACAAATTTGAAAATTCATCATCTATGGCATATTCATTCAAATCCATTACTGCTCTACACGCATCGGCCGCTTCACGATACATTTTATTATATAATGCAGTTCTTGCTTTTAATGCATAAGCAACCCCTCTTCCAATCCTTCCTCTATCTGAAGTTTCTATGTGGACAGGTAATGCATCTGCAGATTCCTCGAATTCTTGTATAATAAAATCTACAATTTCTGACTTTGGAGTTTTTACCATATTACTTGCTTCCTCTAATGTCAATGAATGAGTTATAAACGGTACATCCCCCCATAATTCGGTCAACATCAAATAAAAATAAGCTCTCAAACAACGAGCTTCGGACCTTATCCTTTCATATACATCAGCTGGTGTATTTGCTTGTGCCTTCTCTATATTATCTAATAAGAAATTACAACGTCCAATACTGATATAGTAATTTTGCCATAAATCTTCAACCCAAGCATTATTCGTATCATGAGACCCATTACCAATCGATTGCATAGAAGTTTCTGCTCTTTCCCAGGCAATATCAGTCGTCACATCTAATAATGCTGTTGTACACATGTTATAATTCGTTCCAAGCCACAATGTGGCATAGCATCCCCAAATAGCCATTTCCAACTCAGTCTCATTTGTTGGGAATGTACTAGAAGATGGAGCATCTAACGGATATCTTTCCAGTGAACTATCACATGAAAACAAAGACATACCCAAAACTAAACATATATATGCTACGTATCTTTTCATTTCTATTCACATTTAAAATTTAACATCCAATCCTACCGTATAAACTCTCACTTGTGGATAAAAAGTTCCATCTCCTATTGGAGCTTCAACATTAAACCCATCCCAGAAATTGTCTATAGAAAATAGATTCTGCCCACTAACGTACAGTCTTATATGAGAAAATTTTAATTTGTTAGATATCGTTTTAGGCAATGTATATCCTATAGTCAAATTCTTAAGCCGTAAATAAGCTGCGCTCTTTTTCCAAAAACTAGAGTTCTGTTCATTATTACTTTCATTAAATGCTAATCGAGGAAAAGCTGCATTTTGATTTGTTTCTGTCCAATGATCTTTATGTATTTCCAAAGCAGAAGCTCCCATATAAAAAGGTATAGTTGCAGTGTTATTTAAATAACCATCAACCTTCCCAACCCCTTGCCAAAACATACTAAAATCAAATCCTTTCCAACGCATATCATAATTTAAACTATAAGTATATCTTGGAACTGTACTACCTATTATTACTTCATCTGCATCATTAATAATACCGTCACCATTCTGATCTTTGTATTTTATATCACCAGGAGCAAACGCTCCAAATTGAGTGGCATATTTATATGTACCATCCGAATTATAATCATTCTCCGAAATATAACCTATAGCTTCCAATCCATATAAAGAATTAATTGAATAGCCTTCTCTATTTACTGTTAATCCCGTCATACTAACGCCTCTTAAATCCAATACTTTATTTCGGACATCAGACAAAATAAAAGAAATACTATAATCAAAATCATTGACACGATCATTCCACTTTAATGCTAAATCCCATCCTTTATTGGATACCTTTGCCGCATTTTGATAAGTAGGACTTAAACCAATGATTAAAGGGACATTCAATTTCCATAAAATATCAGTTGTTTTCTTATCATAATAATCAAACGATGCTGACAATTTAGAGAAAAATTGTAAATCAATCCCAAAATCCAGCATTTCTGTTTTTTCCCAAGATATTTCGGGATTAGACATAGTATTTAATGCTGCACTTGTTACTGGTTGACCTCCAATTATATAAGAACTATAGGTTAAAGAAGAAGTAAACGCATAATTACCAATATTCTGATTACCTAATTGTCCCCATGAAACACGTAATTTCGCATTATCTATAATTGATTTTAATGGATTCCAGAATTCCTCTTCTGACATTCTCCAACCAGCTGAGAATGATGGAAAAACACCCCATTTATGTCCATTATCAAATTTGGATGAGCCATCATATCTAACATTCGCTTCTAACAAATATTTCCCTTTAAAATCATAATTTACCCTTCCAAAGAAAGATGCTAAAGCATATTCAGATCCACTTCCTGAATTTTGTTGATTACTACTTCCCCCTGCATTCAATTTAGGGTATTGTGGAAATACAAATGTATCGCGAGATGCATTTATATAATCACTAAAACCACTTTCCCACTGAAAACCTGCTAAAACTTTTAAGTTGTGTTTTTGTGCAAATGTTTTATCAAAATTCACTAAAGCCTTAAAGTCATGAGACAAACCATAGTTTCTATATTCATATAGAGTCGTTCTACTTGGTTTTGTATAAGCAAGTCCTCCATTTGGATAATATGTATTTACAGATTGATTATACGTTGTGGAAAAATCATTGCTATATTGAGGAGTATAGCTAACTGTTGCTGACAAATAATCTGTAAACTTATAATCTAAAGTCGCATTCATTGTTAATGAAGGAGATTTACTTTTTGCAAAACCTCCATCTTGTGCAAAAGCCAATACATTATCCCCATCCCATCCTACAGCATATTGTCCATTAGAAAGCACAGCAGGATAAATAGAAGGAGTACGATTAACCCAATAAATAACATCGTTAACACCTCTACCTGGTGTTTTTTGATTATTATAACGAACAAACATATCAAACTTCATTGATAATCTCTTAGAAAATTGCATATCTGAATTTAAACGAACAGATATTCTATCATAATTTGTATTAGGTATAATACCTTCCTGGTCATAATAACCTATAGATGCTAATAATCTCATTTTTTCAGTACCGCCATTTATTGTGAAAAAATGATTTTGCTGAAAAGCATAATTTTTCATGACTAACTTTTGCCAATCAGTATCAGGATAATTATCTGGATCTGACAAATGATTTTGTGTATACTCTCGTATATACTGATCCGAATATAAAGGAGTTCTTCCTACGTTTGTATATGCTTCATTAAGCATAATCATATGATCAATAGCTCCTACTTTGTCTGGTAACTCTGTTGGATTTTGCCAACCAGCATATCCATTATACGAAATTGAAAACTCTTTACCTTTTGCTCGTTTTGTTGTAACCAAAATAACACCATTTGCAGCTCGTGAACCATAAATGGCAGAAGAAGCTGCATCTTTTAATACAGAAATAGACTCTATCATATTTGGGTCTATTGCACTCAAACTCATTTCTGAACCATCAACTAAAATTAAAGGATTAGAATCATTTAAAGTACCGATTCCACGTATTCTTATAGTTCCCGCATCAGCTCCCGGTTGACCGGATGATTGAGTAACTGTCACGCCTGGAGCAATACCTTGTAAAGCCAAAGAAGCTGATCCAACTGGCTTTTTAACAAGTTCATTTCCTGCGATAGAAGAAATAGACCCCGTCAAATTTACCTTCTTTTGGGTTCCATACCCCACAACCACCACCTCATCCAATGCTTCCGAATCTTCATGGAGTCGAATGGCGAGATTACTTTGATTCTCGACGTTTACTTCCTGTGACGCATAACCGATATAACTAATGACTAAAGGATTATCTCCAGATACTTCCAACGTAAAGTTCCCGTCCACATCTGTTATTGTTCCGTTAGTTGTTCCTTTTTCGACAACATTTGCACCAATAATCGGATCACCATTTATATCCACAATATGTCCTGTTACTTTCCGTTTCGATTGTGTAACCGATTCCACTTTTGGTATCACCGTTATATACTTATTATCAAACTGGAAACTCAAGCCTATCTGTTCGGATATTTCATCCAAATAATCTATAATCTTGCCGGATTTTTGTTCGAAAGAAATCCGTTGATCCAAATTTACATCCTGATTCCGGAATACCACCAGATAATCTGTCTGCGCTTCAATCTCTTCGATTAGTTCTCGAAGTGTCATGTTGTTCCGACTGATTTTAATTTCGGTATTCTGCGCATCTATTTCTGTTGCCATCAACTGACATACGCATACAAACAAGAGGAAAAGTGAAACCCTCATAATCCTAAAAATATTTTTAAAGCTATTATTATGTGTAATAAAAGACTTCAACAAAGTTTTTCTTTTCATACCTTTGCCTTCTCATGTTTAAAGTGAATACTAAAAATTTACGACGCGTGTTTGCTTTAACCCTTGCGGCAGTTGTTGGTAGCTTCTGCCGCTTTTGGTTTTTGTCTGTTTACTAAACCGTTTCCATAGGCATTCTTATTTTTAATTGTTCGACATGTTACTTTCTTAAGGTCACGATATTGTGTTCGGTATCCCTTTCCACTTTAAAATTCCGGATGCGTTGCAACACACGGAATATATCATCCAGGCTATCACGTTGCCTGAATTTTCCCGTATAGGTATCTTTAAAAAGAGAGGAGTCTTCCACGATAATTCGTACATCATAATATAGCTCCAACTTTTTCAAGATATGAATCAAAGGTTCATTTTCAAATGCATAAATTCCTTCGCGCCACAAAAAACGCTCTTTGCGGGCAATCGGTTCTACTTTCATCTCTTCACCTGAAACAGTCACTTGCTGATTAGGTTTCAGGACAACCCCCTCGCGTTCTTTGCCTGTAAAGAACACCTTCACTGCCCCTTCCAACAAACTTGTTTCCACGTAACCTGTTTCCGGATAACTATACACATTAAATTGCGTACCCAAAACTTTCATTTCGACTTCGCCCACCGACACGATAAAAGGTTTCACAGAATCTTTTGCCACCTTAAAAAAGGCTTCACCCTCTACGGTCACATTTCGGCTTTTTCCTTCAAAGCGAGAGGGATAAACCAATTTGGATTTCGCATTAAGCCAAACCTCCGTACCGTCTTGCAAAACCAGTTGAGCCCGTTGACCAGCAGGTGTATATAAAGTATTGTAGGTCACCGGCAAAGCAGGAGAATCATCCGACCGCATTACCCAATAGGTCAACACGCTCGAAGAAACGATTAACAGCAAAATAGCTGCGGCATATCGGCAACAAGTGCGCACTTGTTGCCGATATGCCGATTTTCTTTTGTTCACTACAAAAGCGTTATATTTTTGCAGACCTAATGTTTTATCTTGAAACTGGACGCCCAAGTTGAACAAGGCATAGGCATTCTGAAACGCTACAAACTGTTTTTTCAATTCGGCATCAGCTTCCACTTCACGCAAGAACGTCAAACGTTCCTCGTCGGAAAGCATCCCTGAAAAATAGTTATGTATTCGTTCGTCCATTTTTTCCGCTTTTGTAGAATAAACGTTTCAAGAGGTAAAAACCCCCAAAGCAAAAAAGTTAATTTTTAGTTTTTATCCTCTTTTTGTTAATTCGCGAATAGAAAAATAAGCAACGGCAAGTAATCCTTCAATCTTACCTTAATCTTCTTATAAGCAATATTCATTTGGTTTTCAACAGTTTTGATTGAGACATTCAACTCATCGGCAATCTCTTTCTGCTTTTTCCCTTCAATCTTACTTTTAATGAAAATTTCCCTGCATTTTTCCGGTAAAGAATCAATGGCTTCCGAAATCAGTTGTTCAATATCTTGCTCGGAGAGTATCGATTGATCGAATATCTCCAACGAATCCAACTTCATTCGCAATGTAATCTGATACTCTTCCTGCATCCGGTTCACCGCCTCTTGTACGACAATCCGATGACGCAACAAATCGATGCATTTATTTTTGATGGAGGTAAAAAGAAGGGCGACCCAGTTCATTTCGGCATAAGTCAACAACTCTTTCCGTTCCCACAGTTCCGTGAATACGTCTTGCACAATATTTTCCGCATCTTCTTCGGAGACAACATATTCTTGTGCAAAACCTTTCATTCTTGAGAACCATGAAACGTACAGTTTCTCAAAGCATTCTAATGGTATTTTCTCCTCAGTCTCCATATTCATTCCTTATACTAACAATCACCCCCTCACTACTCTTTAAAATAATATATTTCATGCAACAACACGACGCTGCATGTCGCAAATGTACGCAAAAATCTATAATTTGTATACGTTAAATTCCTATATTTTCCGCCTCCCAAAAAGAAAATCCTCTTTTCCCCGTACCTAAAACGAATTACCTCCGCAACAATTTTTAAATCAGCGACGGAAATCATATAAACAGCGACGGCGTTTATACAATCGTCACCGCTGATTGTATAAACGCCGTCGCTGTTTTAAGATTTTCTCCTATGCCCGTTCGTTTGTAACGGGCTGTACTCCAAAAAGATTTCCTACCTTACTACAACCTTCACTGGAGATTGTGTACCGACTCTCACGACATAAACGCCATCTGGTAACGGATAAGTCGAATGACCGGAAGGAGCCAGGACGTTTTTCACCAATTTCCCTTCCACATTCCAAATCCAGAGAGGAGCAGCTTCCGACAAATAAAGGTACAAGGTGTGATTCAAACACTGTATGCTGACCGAAGAAGCGGGAATCCGTTCATTTCCTACGGGTTTATCTGTCGCGATGAAGCGTCCGCTCAAGGTGCAATCGCCTGTCACAACATACGGATAAGGATTCAGCGTATTGCCATCTTGCCATTTCATGAACATATTACCCGCTTGGGGCGTTGCTTGCAAAGTGATCACGGTCCCATGTTTCACCTTCCCTGTCTGGCTGGCAGAAACTGTTCCTCCCTCCTGCTGTTGAACAAGCACATCATATTCGTTTCGTTCCAGCCCCGTCACCTCCACCGTCACATCAGTGGTCATAGCAGGAAGCGTATAAAACAAAGTTCGCGTTTCCGAAGAGGCACGCAGGGACAAAGCACTTGCCAGCTCTTTCCCGTTCGCCCAAACCTTTACCTCGCTCTGACTATAAGCCGGTAAAATGACCAACTTCAATCGGACCGAATCGTCTTTCAACACCGCATCCGCATTCGCATCGACCGGTGTTAAAGCGGCTCCTGCAAGTACCGGCAAATCAACCTTCAGCGCTTCCGACACCACAGACGGCTGGAAAAGCGGGAACATCTGCGGTGCATCCGCCGCTCGTACCATGCGGGGATTGTCTGCCAGCCCATCACTCCATTCTGAAAAACACTTTCCTTCGGGCGCTTGCGCATGCAATAAAACCATAGCGTCAGACTGTATCTCTTGGTTTGCCACCTCCAAACCGGTTCCCAGATCCACAGCAGAAACGGCCGTTTGCAAGGTCAATGTTTCCTTATTGCGCACAATCCCATCCACCGAGATGCGTATATTTTCCGAAATATTGTAAAGGCTATACACCTCCTGCACTACTTCCAATTTCTCATCATTGGCATACACAACCGGAACAGACTGGTCATAATCAGCATCCATGCGCAAATAGAACTTAAACTTGCCACCCGGTTTCACCTCCGTCGAATACCCCGTGAGCGGACGTACCGTCACGCCTGCCAACTCCGGTAAGATAATCGAATAAGCGGTTGTTTCCTCCACAAAACAAGCTTCGAACGACCGATCAGACAGTGCCGTGAAAGTTCGCGGATTAGCCGTTTCCCCGTCTGCCCAAGCCTCGAAACGATAGCCCGCATCGGGCAATGCCACAATCGAAACC
>CALUTX010000002.1 GCA_944323815.1 uncultured Parabacteroides sp.
CCCTAATTCAGACTGGTCATCCAGAAAAGTTCCTAAACGGACACCCAAGACGCGGGCAATCTTGATGAGCGGCGCCAATGACGGGAAGTCTACATTCCCTTCGATGCGCTCGATTTGTTCAACACTCAGTCCTGAACGTTCAGCCACCTCTTCAATGGTGAGCTGTTTGGATTCGCGGAGGTTCTTGATTTTTGCTCCGATGATTTTATTGTTCCCCATGTATGATGTTTTATTTGGTTTTAAATTGTAACTTAATGGCGCAAAATTACGATAAATTTTCATCGAACAAAGGCTTTTTGCATAAATAAAAAAGGATGGATTCGGAAATGAACCCATCCTTTTGAAGATTTTTATAGAACTCCAATCTTTTACTTTCTGATACCAAGTTCTTTAATGATGCTACGATACCGTTCGATATCAATTTTAATCAGGTAATCCAGTAAACGACGACGTTTACCTACCAACATTTTCAGTGCTCTTTCTGAACTGTGATCCTTGTGATTGGTTTTCAAATGCTCTGTCAAATGGTTGATACGGAATGTGAACAGAGCAATCTGGCTTTCTGCTGAACCTGTGTCAGTAGCCGATTTGCCATACTTCTCGAAAAGTTCTTTTTTCTTCTCTGAATCTAAATACATGATCTTTTGTACCTTAATAAATTAATACTATATTATTGAAGCGTCGGCAAAGGTATGGATTTCTTTTGGATTGGGCAATCTTTTGCGAGAGTCTTTTTTTGTTTTTTATTCACTCAGCGGAAAAATCAGTTATGCAAAAAATCAAGTACCTTACCTATACAACCACCTGTTCAAATGATTGTTGGGCGTAACCACTACAAACTTATAGAATTTTGATTCGGGCAACTTGCTTAAATCCACCTCACACTTCTGAGCCGTCGAAGTCGTTGTCAATACTTTTATATATGTATCCTTACCGCCTTCTTTAAATTTATTATCTGTGGCTACATAAACAGTCACAGGAACCGGCACAGAGGGATAGTAAGACTTCCAGGACAAACGGACAGATTGGTCATAAGGCATTGTTTGCAGGTCATAAATATCCACTTTTCCTACAAACGGCATACCGTCCTGTTCCCACAACACATCTTGAGGCGTAACCATTCCCAAGTAACGGCAGATAGACGGCGCAATGTCTGTGATGGACAAACTCGGTGACTGGAAACGAACGTTGACCGGCACATTCGTGGAAATCCATGTCGTGCGTTCACGCCAACTTTGTGCACCATGCCCATATCCACTTTCATCCCGGCCATGATCGGTTGTGACAACGACCATCCATTCTTCATCGAAATTCGCTTCGCGATATTGAACCGCCTCCCAAATCCGTTTGATTTGATTATCAGCTTTCATGACATAGTCATCGAAGAACTTACCGTTTCCTTTGATATGCCCGGCATCATCCGTATACCACAAATAGACCCAACTTAAATCCGGCGCATCGGTACGAATACTTTGGGCTGCTTCCTTCGATACTTTTTCGTCAATATCAAAGATATGCAGTTCCAAGTCTTTGTGCGGGAATTGTACGGTATCCAAATCATAACCGTCGCGAACATAATCGATCTTCAAATGCCCCGTTTCAGGTTTACCTTCTCCGATAAGTACCGTGCGATTGTCTGTCCAACTCGAATAAAGTCCCGTCTTATAGTCTTTTTGCTGTTCTTTGGCAATCCGGAAGAGGGTCCAATAATTGTAATTGGGTTTTAGATTACTGTTTCCACCCACATTATGTTTATTATACCAAGTAGCTGTCAGCAAATTCGTATACCCAATGGCAGAAATCGTTGCTGTCTGAGAGTATTGCCCGATTTCTCCCCCTGTATAAGCACGTGCATATCCACCTTCTGCCGCAATGGCAGAAATAGTGGGAGGCTGCAAACGCTCTATCTGGTCAGCAGGAACCCCATCAATGATAATATAAACAGCTTTTCTCGTCTTAGCCTGCGCAACGACAGCTAAGACACATAAAACAAAAACCAAGAACTTCTTCATTTTATATTCATTTTTTAGGTTATAATACATTTCGAATTCAGTTGTCCAAATTTAATTGGACTTGAGGAAATGGCAAAACTGCCGCCTTCTTTTTTCAAGAAAATACTTTTCCCGAAGCCCGGACAAACTTACCCGGCGGGTAATAGGTATCTTTTCCAAGGGAGGTTGTAAATGAAGAGTATGTATTTTGAAACAAGATAGTCATTTGTAAGTAGCAAATTTTGCGTAATTTTGCGCCCAATAAAGTAGTTTTCAATGCAGAAGATTCGAAACATTGCGATTATCGCGCACGTAGACCACGGCAAAACGACGCTTGTGGACAAGATGTTATTAGCCGGTAAGCTTTTCCGGGAAGGACAAGCAGAGCCGGATCAGTTTTTGGATAGTAATGATTTGGAGCGTGAACGGGGTATTACGATTCTTGCCAAAAATGTCTCTATCAATTATAAGGGATATAAAATCAATATTATTGATACCCCGGGGCATGCGGATTTTGGTGGTGAAGTCGAGCGGGTCTTGAATATGGCCGACGGCTGTTTGCTGCTTGTGGATGCATTCGAAGGTCCGATGCCGCAGACGCGTTTCGTGCTCCAAAAGGCAATTCAGATTGGATTGAAGCCGATAGTGGTAATTAACAAAGTAGACAAACCGAATTGTCGACCGGATGAGGTGCAGGAAATGGTTTTTGATTTGATGTTCAGTCTGGATGCAACGGAGGAACAATTGGATTTCCCGACGATTTACGGCTCAGCCAAGCAGGGTTGGATGTCAGACGATTGGCGGAAGCCGACCACGGACATCACTGCCTTGTTGGATGCCATCATTCAATATATCCCGGAACCGGAGGTGTTGGAAGGTCCTGCGCAAATGTTGATTACTTCTTTGGACTATTCTAAATATGTAGGGCGTATTGCCGTCGGGCGGGTTCATCGTGGCGAGTTGCGCGAGGGGCAGGACATTATGCTTTGCAAGCGCGACGGCTCGATGGTCAAGTCGAAAATCAAAGAGCTGGATGTGTTTGAAGGGTTGGGACGAACGAAAGTGAGTGCCGTCCAGTCGGGCGACATCTGTGCGATTGTAGGAATCGAAGGATTTGAAATCGGAGAAACTGTTGCGGATGTGAATACGCCGGAAGCTCTGCCGACGATTGCAATCGACGAGCCGACCATGTCGATGCTTTTCACTATCAACAACTCGCCTTTCTTCGGGAAAGATGGAAAATTTGTCACCTCTCGCCACATTCATGACCGTTTAATTAAGGAATTGGATAAAAATCTTGCTTTGCGCGTGGTGCCGACCGATTCGGCGGATGCGTGGTTGGTCTACGGACGCGGAGTGCTTCACTTGTCTGTCCTGATCGAGACGATGCGACGCGAAGGATACGAGCTGCAAGTCGGACAGCCGCAGGTCATCATTAAAGAGATTGACGGACAGAAGTGCGAGCCGGTGGAACAATTGACTATCAACCTGCCGGAAGAGTGTTCGAGCCGCATCATCGACATGGTAACCAAGCGCAAAGGGGAGATGACGATGATGGAGAGCAAGAACGACCGGATGCATCTGGAATTTACCATCCCGTCGCGCGGAATCATCGGGTTGAACAACGCCGTACTGACCGCCTCTGCCGGCGAAGCCATCATGGCGCACCGTTTCTTGGAATACCAGCCGTGGAAAGGCGAAATCGAGCGACGTACGAACGGCTCCATCATTGCGATGGAAACCGGAACGGCATACGCTTATGCGCTGAACAACTTGCAATCGCGCGGACGCTTCTTCATTGCGCCGGGCGACGAAGTGTATGCCGGTCAGGTGGTTGGTGAGCATACGAAAGATAACGATTTGGTTGTCAATGTGACCAAATCGAAGAAATTGACCAATATGCGTGCCTCCGGCTCCGATGAAAAGGTGTCGCTTGCACCTCCTACTGTGTTCAGTTTGGAAGACGCATTGGAGTATATCAAGAACGACGAGTATGTAGAGGTCACTCCTCACTATATGCGTATGCGTAAAATCATCTTGGATGAAACCGAGCGCAAGCGGCAAGGGAGGTAAAAAAGATAGCTGTAAAAGAATAAAGCAAGGCAAATAGCCTTGCTTTATTCTTTTACACCGAACCGTTTCATGAAGTCGTCCGGATAATGCAAATCCTGTATGATTTCTCCGCCGTATAGACGAATCCAAGAATGGAATCCTTTTTCTCCTTCTGTCAGTTCGATGACGCGAGCTCCGTTGGGTTTCAGGTCATTGTAAACCGTGTCGCATCCGCTGAACCGCCCGAAGACAAAAAACAGCCGGTTCCAAAGCGTCGCGCAGTCGTTGTCGTGATCGTGCCCGACGAAGATGGCTTCGATGTCGTCCATCTCTTTCATCGAAGTAAAAAGGCCGGAACTGACATTGGCCGACGCGACCAGCTCGCCTTTCGTCCCCCATGTTTCGCTGTAAAAATCATCCTGTAAGGCTCTTTTGTGTTCCAACAACGGAATATGGAAAAAGGCGAACGAGGGAATCGGTTTCCCTTCATTCGACCGGGTAAACTTTTCGCTTTCTTTCCGATACCAGGCGATTTGGTCGAAACGAATATGGTCGTATCCTTTGATGCCGTCGATTTGGGAATAGGCATTGGAGTCGAAAAGATAGAAGACGCGGCAGATTTTACCGCTTTTGTGAGAAGACAGCGTTAAAATGGCGTTGCTTTCACCATGTATGCCGTCAATCTTTGTGTTGATATTATAAGGAATACTCCGGACGATGTCCAACATTTGGGCTCGTGTCCGATCATATTCTTCATCATGATTCCCGAATGTAACGGCAAAAGGAATTTTACGTTCAGCCATAGGTGCCAATATCTCACGCACAGATTGTTCTGCTGGTTTACCGAAAACGATATCTCCTGTGTGGATGACCAGATCCGGTTTTTCTAAATCGAGCATTTGATTGACGTTGTCTAATGCACGAACAGATCTGGGATCTCCGGCAATGTAGTGTGTGTCTGTCAGCTGCAGAATTTTAAATTTACCCTCTTTATTAAAGAAAAAATCTCTCGAAGATTCTTTTTCTTTGTTTATGGTTGTCATGGTCGGGACAGCGGTAGCATGGGGAAAAATTAATCCCGTTATACCTGCTACAGTTGAACCTTTTAAGAAATCTCTTCGGTCCATATTTGAGTCGTAATTTGGAAGTGATACTTTGAATTTATAATTGCACAATATTAGATAGTTTTATCTTATATCAGCTTTGTTTTTTTGATTGAATTCCTGTTATTTTTGATATTCAATTACTTCTATATAATGTTGATTTATAATGAATGGATTTCGTAAATAATTGATTAGAATAGATGAAGAAATTATGTGTGATTTGTGTAAATAAAATTCATTTTATTCCAATCGAAATACATATATTTGCATAGTCAATAATTTTCTAATCAAATAAAAAGATGACTTATGAAGTATAAAACTTTTTCTTTTTTAGCCCTTATGGGATTAGGGGGGCTATTTGCTTGCTCATCGGGGAATAAAGCAAATGAGGTTTCTATTCCTCAAACAATTACAATGAGTAAAGCTGAATTGTTGGATAAAATAAAGGGAGGATGGGCCGGACAGACAATCGGGGTTGTGTATGGCGGTCCTACGGAATTCCGTTACCGGAGTGCGATGATTCAAGATTATGTGCCGATTACGTACAGCGATGGCTGTATTAAGAATTATTTCGACCATGCTCCCGGTTTGTTCGACGACATTTATATGGACTTGACCTTTGTGGAGGTGTTCGACCGTTTAGGCATGGATGCACCAATCGATTCGTTTGCTCATGCGTTTGCGTATGCGGATTATCCACTTTGGCATGCGAACCAAGCCGCCCGTTACAATATCGTAAATGGGATTATGCCTCCGGAATCCGGTCATTGGCTTCATAACCCGCATGCCGATGATATCGATTACCAGATTGAGGCCGATTTTGCCGGCTTGATGACGCCGGGTATGCCGAATGCCGCAAGCGAGATCTCGGACAAGATCGGGCATATCATGAATTATGGCGACGGCTGGTACGGTGGCGTATATGTCGGTGCGATGTATTCGCTGGCGTTCCTCTCTGAGGATGTTAATTTTGTTGTTGAGGAGGCCTTGAAGACCATCCCTGCTGAAAGCCGTTTTTATAAGTGTATTAGCGATGTGATCCGTTGGCACAAGCAGTATCCGGATGATTGGAAACAGACATGGGCGGAATGTGAGAAGAAGTGGAACCAGGATATAGGTTGTCCGGAAGGGACATTGCAACCTTATAATATTGACGCTGTAATTAACAGTGCGTATGTAGTGATGGGACTATTGTATGGGGAAGGTAATTTTTATAAAACCATTGATGTCGCTACCCGGTGCGGACAAGATTCGGATTGCAACCCGGCTACGGCGGGAGGAATTTTAGCTACGATGCAAGGGTATGACCGGATTCCGGAATATTGGATGAAAAATCTTCGGGAGGTGGAGGATATGAACTTTGCCTATACAAACATGTCATTGAATAAGACCTATCAGGCTTCGTTCAACCATGCGTTGGAGATGATCAAACGGAATGGCGGGAGCGTAGAGGGAGACAGTGTCACGATTGTTTGCCAAACGCCTGTTGCCGTTCGCTTTGAGCAAGGGTTTGAAGGGTTCTTCCCGATTGGGCGCAGAGATATCAAGAGAGATTTGCCGGACGTGGAGAAGTTCGAATTTGAAGGAACGGGGGTCGTATTCACCGGGTACATGCAGGGGCAGGATGGATATGTTGCCGAGGTCGAGATGTATATTGATGGCGAGATGGCGGAACGGGCTCAACTACCGGTCGGAAAGAACCATCGTGTTGATCTGTTTTGGCGGTATCAGTTGCCTAAAAAGAAACATGTGGTGACGCTTAAGTGGCTGAATCCGGATCCGAAAGCGGCTGTTCACTTCAGCAGTGCGCTTATCTATTCAGATGGTCCGCAACCGGTATTGCACCAATAAGTTTTTTTTGAGGGAAAAAGGATTGATCCGGAAGGGCCGAATAGGGGGACAAATGGGTGAGATTATCTTGTTTTTATGGATTTATTTCAAATAAATTCTAATGAATGTAACTGATAAAAGTGCGTTTAGTCGAATAAATTTCTCCATCTTCCCCGATTTTCGGCCCTTTTTTCGGCTGTTTTCGCTATTTGCCCGAAAAATCTGGACGGAATCGGTTTGTCTTTTTGCTATCTAAACGCTTATTGGGGTGACAAAGGGTGTGAGTAGGTGCGCAGTCCGTTTCTGCCGGGTTACATTTGTCTATCGTTTGTCTCTGTTGGCTGACAAAGTGGAAAAGCTAAACTTCGCGAGAATCGCCTGAATGAAAACAGGTAAGGGAATGGGTCGGGAAAAGGGCTATATGCGGAGTTTAGTCTTATCGAAAAGTTGGGGGCTTGCATTTTTTCAGGATCTCTTTATCCTGACGACCGTCCTAATCGGGATTACGACCGTTCTATTTGTCATTACGACCGTCCTAATGAGGCATGAGGACGGTCGTGAGGGTGGTTTGTACCGTCCTCAGGAGAATTAGGACTGTCTTCCTTCCCAATGATGACCGTCTTCCCGGCTGTGGGCTGCTGAATCATGAAAATTAGTTGCCGAATCATCCTTTATAGCCCTTGTCCGGACAAGAAAAACTCCTTTTTGACCTGTTTCGGGAGTTCTTCTAACGGTTTTTTTACAGCTGTTTTTTCTGTGGAAAAGGTATTCTGGAGTGAAAAAATGTACGGAGCGGAAATGTGAAAGAAAAGGGTTTTTGTTTATATTTATTAAAGCTATCTGGGTTGATATTGGGAAGTGAAAGGATCCTTTTTCATATAGGGATTTTCAAAAAGAGAGACAGATTGGGCGTATATGCGTATATTTGCACGTTGTAATGAAAAAAGGAAGGATTAAAGATATGTGGAGACAAGCAGTTCGAATGGTAATGGTGACCGCCTTTTCTTGTGCGGTGTGTTCGCTCGTAGCGCAAGAGCGAGTGGTGGAATTGACAAATCCGGAGGAGAGTTGTACGAGCATCGCTGTCGGGAAGCTGGCGTCGGTGGACGGATCGGTGATGACGTCACAGACATGCGACGGGACGTCGCGCACGTGGATGGAAATTGTCCCGGCGCAAGACTGGCCGGATACGGCAAAGGTCGATTTCTATTGGGACATCCGGCACACGGAAAGTAAGAACGACCGTTTGGGCGTCATCTATAAAGGGTCGATTCCGCAGGTCGCGCATACGTTCGCTTATCTGAATACAGGCTATCCTTGTATGAACGAGAAGCAATTGGCGATGGGGGAGACGACGATTGTCGGGCGGAAAGAGCTGCGTAATCCGAAAGGCTTGTTTCATATTGAAGATTTGCAGGGAATCGCGTTGCAGCGTTGCAGTACGGCGCGTGAGGCCGTCGAACTGATGGGGCGGCTGGCCGAGCAATATGGGTATCGGGATGGCGGCGAGTGTCTGACTGTAGCCGATAAAAAGGAGCTTTGGTTCTTTGAGATTACAGGCGCCGGACCGGAAGAACGGGGCGCACTCTGGGTGGCGCAGCGAATCCCGGACGACCATGTGACCGTTTCGGCGAATACGCCCCGCATCTCGGATGTAGACTTCGACGACCCTGACCGTTTCCTTTACAGCAAAGATTTGAAAAAGAAAGCCCGCAAGCTGGGCTTTTGGGACGGAAAGGAACCGTTCAAATTCTGGAAAATAATCCATGAGCCGGACAAGAAACCCTATACAATCCGTGACTTTTTCGTGCTGAACGCGCTGGCACCCTCGTTGCACCTGACGATGGAGATGGACGAGTTACCTTTGTCGGTTAAACCCGACCGGAAGGTGTCGCTCGCGGAGGTAAACCGTCTCTTGCGCGAGACCTACGAGGGTACGGAATGGGACATGACCAAAGATATGCTGATTACCAAAAAGGTGAAGGGCAAAGACGGTGTCGAGCGCGACACAACCTATAAAAGCCCGCTGGCGCAAAACTGGATGACGAACGACATGTTTGAATTCCTGAATGCACAACGCGGCAAAGAGAACCAGATTGAGAAGCAACGCACGATTTCAGTTGTCTGGTGTGCCTATTCGTTTGTTATCCAGTGCCGCGACTGGTTGCCCGACGAGGTGGGCGGCGTCTGCTGGTGGTCGGAAGACAATCCGGGTCAAAGCCCGCGCGTCCCGCTCTTTGCGGGCATGACCGACGTCCCCGAAAGCTTCAAGGTATGCGGACATAAGCGTTACCGCCCCGACGCGGCGCTCTGGACCTACCGGCGGACGAACCGCCTCGCACAGGTCAGCTGGGGGCACGGCCGCAAACTGATCGAACCGACCGTTCTTTCCTTCGAACAGAAGGCGGCGGACGAAATGCCGCTCGTCGAAGCCAAAGTCTCCACTTTAATAAAAGAGGGAAAGACGGAGGAGGCGAAAACCTACCTGACGCGCTATTCCTTCGACTTCATCTACGCTACGCTGCGCTGCTGGGAGGAGATGGAGGCGCAATTGTGGCATAAGTTCGGGCGCGGGTTTTAAGACTTGTTGGTCTTGAAATGTGTCCTTTTTGCTTTATCTCGCTGTCGCTCAATCTCTTTCCGATAAGAGAGGGGATTGATGCCAGTTTTGCTTCGAAAGAAATAGGAAAAATAGTCAGCAGATTCAAAGTTCAATTTCATGGCGATTTCCTGAATAGACATATCTGTGTTGCTTAAAAGGTCTTTAATCTTACTGAGTTTTAATTGTAGCAGATATTGATGAGGAGCTATCCCTGTATATTGTTTGAATGATTTTCGGAAGTTGGAATAGCTCATGTTGATGGATTGAGCAATATCTTCAGGCGTGAATTTATCATAAATATTCTCTCGCATCAGGATGCAAGCCTCTTGGATTTTTTGCATGGAAGCGGTTCCGTAGTCTTGATTTTTGTTGATGGAGTAAACGATTCCGATGATGTGCATGAGGATGCCGGTCAGGACTGCTTGAAAACCTGCTCTTTGTGCTATAGCACAATCAAGCATTTCGGCGAAATGCTTGACGATTTGTTCGTTCACTCCAATGTGGAAAATGGGGTAAGATGGATGAATGATGTGTGGCATTAATTTTTCAAAGTAATTTCCATGAAAATTAACATAATATTCATCCCAACCGGTTTCTGTTGATGGGTGATAACTGTGCCATTGTCCCGGTTGTAAGAAGAAGAGGTCTCCTTTGGTAATTTTTTGTTTATTACATGTGACAGAAGAAAATGAACCTTCTCCTTTGGTAATATAAACGATGGCATATTCGTCGATAATTCTTCCTCGTTCAGGGTTGAAAGTGTATCCTATGGGATGTCCTTTGATAGGATAGGGATCTTGGTATTCGATGGATTGAAAACCTATGCCACTGACACACATTTCCCATGTCGACTCAATATCGCTTGTTGGCAAATACTTCACGATGTTGTGTTTATTTTGGTTCATGCTCATAAGGATTTAGTCTCTTTTTATGATTAAAAGAATTATTGTGCTAATGTTCGCTATAGAAAAACTTATCTACAAAGATATTTAAATTTCCACATTTGCCAAAAAGCACAGTAAAAATATCATTTTTTCATGATTGTAAAGATAATAAATGAGGAATTTTGTGAAAGTAAATATCGTTTAACAAGATGAGATAGATTATGAGAAGTCGAATTTTATTTTTGCTGTGCTTCCTATTCGTAGGATTACAGGCATTTGCCCAAGTCTCGGTTTCGGGAAAAGTGGTGGATGCAGGAGGTTTAGAACTTCCAGGAGTAAATGTGGTAGTGAAAGGAACAACTGTGGGTACATTGACCGATGGTGAAGGGAAATTTGTGATCACGGATGTTCCGGGAGGCAGTAATGCCGTGTTAGTTTTTTCTTACGTTGGTTTCCAAACACAGGAAGTGAGGGTTGGGGCTCAAACCAGAGATTTGATTATTAAAATGGAGGAAGATAACATGGCGTTAGATGAAGTGGTAGTGGTTGGATACGGTACTTCTCGTAAAAGAGATTTAGCGGGTTCTATCGCGAGTGTCAAACTGGATGAATCCCCTTTGACTCAATTACCCAATACAAATGCGTTGGTCTCTTTGTCAAGTAAAGTTCCGGGATTTAGTTATTCTCCGACAACGCAAGCCGGACAAGACAATACATCGTCTATGACCATTCGTGGTATGAACTCAATCATTACGACAACAAGTGAATCAAGTCTGAACCAACCCTTGTTGGTCGTGGATGGATCTATTTTTAATGGAAGTATTAACGAAATAGCTATGACGGATATTGAATCTATTGATGTCTTGAAGGATGCAAGTTCGGCTGCTATTTATGGATCTCGTTCGGCGAATGGAGTCATTTTGATTACAACCAAGCGCGGACGTTCTTCTAAGCCGACCGTCAGTTTGGATGCTTATTACGGTATTTCGACTTGGTCAAGAAAACCGCGTATGGTGACAGATCGGGATGAATTTATCCAGAGACGTTATGATGCAATGGTTGCGGGCGGAAGTATTCCGGCAGGCAGTGCATTAGACCCTGCTCAGTTGTTGTCAACGGAAGAGTATGAAGTGTACACTGCTGGTGGTTGGGTTGATTGGATTGACGAAGTTTCTCAGAATGCCCAGATCCAAAACTATAATTTGAGTATTTCTGGGAATGCATCGGATAAAGTGAATTACTATTTGTCCGCCGGTTATTTGAAACAGAACGGATTGATCGTTGGAGATGACTATAAGAAAATTACATTCTTGGCAAAAGTCGATACCAAAGTTACCGATTGGTTGACGATTGGGATGCGAGCTTCTTATTATAATGCAGCAAATCCAGGACAAGTAGCCAGTATCCAAGCTGCAACATGGATGACACCGTTTAGTTATAAGATGGTTCGGTACCCTGGTTATACGAATTGGTATGAACGGTATCCGGACGGTCGGACAGCAAGTCCATACTGGGGATTTACCGAAACGGCATCTTATCTATGGACGGATCGGGATCGGGATTATGATAACCTGAACGGTACAGGCTATGTCCAAATTGATTTTCCTTTCCTGAAGGGTTTGAGTTATAAGTTCACAATGAATGCGATAAAGAATGTAAGTAACATCGATACGTTTGTTGATCCACGTTATTTCCTTGATACGCGTAATACTGATGATATGGATAATCCTTATCAATATTCTGATCAGGCAAATGGCACCTCTTCCATTACACAACGTTATACATGGACGATGGATAACATTTTGACTTATACGCATGATTTCGGTAAACATCATGTAGATGCAATGGTGGGATATACGCGTGATGCAACTCATCAGGATTATATTGAAACTGATTATGCCGGCTTCGAGATTCCACCGATTTTGGGACAGTATGGACAAGAGTATGCGACGTCCCAGCAGGTTCAGAAAACGTTGACCGAATATCAGAATGTCGGTTATATGGCTCGTGTGAACTATAATTATGCGAACAAGTATTATGTAACAGCCAATTTCCGGCGGGATGGTTTCTCCGGATTTGCGAAAGGTCGAAAATGGGCTAATTTTCCAGGCGTTTCAGCTGCTTGGACCCTTTCTCAAGAGGATTTTATGCAAGGAGTAATTCCGGGCTTGTCGTTCTTGAAGTTAAGAGGTTCTTACGGTTTGACCGGTAACCAAAGTATATCGGCTTATGCGACATTGGCAACAGTTTCATCTTCTTATACATGGTATGATAAATCTTCTTTAGCCCTTTATCAAAGTTCTTTGGCAAATGAAGATTTGACATGGTCAAAAACAAAAACAGGAAACTTTGGTATTGACTTTGGTTTTCTGGATGGACGCATTACTGGATCAATCGATGCTTATAAGTCAAAAACAACTGATATGTTGTTGAATCGTTCGTTACCTTATATGACAGGTTTTACAGAATCTAGATATAATGCAGGTGAAGTCCAGAATAGAGGTGTTGAGGTAACGTTGAATACGGTTAATATTGAAGGAGATGGTAAGGAAACCTTCCGTTGGGAATCGGGATTGACGTTCTATCGGAATAGAAATAAAATTGTGCATCTTTTCGGTAAGAATGCGGCCGGTGAAGAGGCAAATGATGTAGGTAATGCTGTCACCTATGGTTATGAAACCAATAAGGCATTGGTTATCGGGGAATCTATCAATGCGATTTGGGATTTGAAGATGTTGGGTATCTTCCAATCTCAAGAAGAAATTGATAACTATGTAGACAAGAATGGAAATAAAATCCAACCGGATGCTGTACCGGGCGATATCAAATTCTTGGATTATAACGGCGATGGTCAAATTTCGTCGGCAGACCGTCATTGCATTGGTGATATGGATCCGTTGTTTACAATCAATTTTAGCAATACCTTGAGTTGGAAAAACTTCTCTTTGTATTTCAATTTCCGGTGGGATGCAGGTAATGATTCTCATTTCTTAGGTAGTGACCCGTATGGTAATTATCATAATACGGCGACGACTTCCGGTGCACAATTAGCTGCCAAACCTTGGAGCGAGACAAATCATACAAACCAATATCCGCGTTTAGGTTATACGAATACCTATTCATATTATTTCTGGTCTCAGCGTGAATATCTGAAATTGAAAGATTTAACGTTATCTTATACGTTTGACCAACCGTGGGTGCAGAAAGCACATATTCAGAATCTTCGTTTGTATTTAAGTGGAACGGATTTATTCACGATTACAGGATGGTCAGGTTTGGATCCGGAATCAGGAGGTACGATTGCTGCAGGTGTGGGAACTAACCGGTATGGTAGTTTGCCTGCGTATCGTTCATTTACAATAGGAGCTAATATTACATTCTAAAAATAGTCAGACAATATGAAAGTAAAAAATATAGTAATATACGGAGCGGCGGCAATAGGCTCGGTCTCTCTTGCTTTGACGGGGTTGACAAGCTGCGATAATGATTTCTTGGAAGAAAAGTCTTATGCATATACCTCTTCCACTTCCTATAACACTCCTTCGGAATTGGATATGGCAATCGGTTATTTGCATCGTACGATTCAATATCTGATGTACGGAGAATGGGGTGAACACCCTTACATGATGACAGGTATCGGGTTGGATACGTATGCAAGTAAGAGTCAGACGTTTGTTACGAGTGACTGGACGACATTAACTCCGGATGAACCGGGATATGTACGTCATTGGTATGATTATTTATGCCGGATCATCCATCAATCGAATGTGATTATTGACGCGATTGATCATCGAGATATTAATTGGGATTCGGATGAACAAAGAGATGCGATTCGGGCAGAAGCTATTTTCTTCCGAGCTTTTGGGCATCGCTGTTTAGCCGGTATGTTCGGTGATTCTCCGATTATGTTGGAACCGGCCACTTCGGCCAAAGTGGATTATGTACGTTCTCCGCGTATGGAAGTATGGCAACAGTGTGTAACGGATTTCGAATGGGCATCTGAACATTTGCCTTTGACCACTACGCAGAATGGGCGTATCGTAAAAGCTGCGGCTGACCACATGTTGGCAGAGGTTGCTATTTGTGTAGGAGATTATGACAAGGCGATAGCGGCTGCAACACGGGTAATTGATGGTACGGACGGTGATTACTATTTGATGACCCAGCGTTTTGGTAGCCGTGCAGATGAATTGGTAGACCGTTATGGTACGCCTCATAGTTCGTATTGGGATCTGTTCCGGATGAACAACTTCAATTTTCAAGAAGGGAACCATGAGGCTATTTGGGTTTGTCAGTATGATTATGAAGGTAATATCAGCGGTACCGGTGGTGGTGGTGTTACCGGTTGGGCATCTGCTCCGGCAAAATGTGCATTGGAAAATCGATTTGTGTCAAATTTCTATAATGTAGATAAGAGAAGAACATTGAGCGATGGCAGTATTATCCAGGCTTTTGGTTGGGGGGCTGTTACGTTTACGAATAGTCAAGAAGATTATGATGCTGGAATTAATAAATCGAATGTAGCGACGGACTCTACTGGATATGGAGGAGGTAGTAACCATCCGACAGAATGGTTCTTATATGATTTGTGGAAGGATTGCGGTGATGATGTGCGTGGTTCAGAAGAGATGATCTCAAAGAAGAATCTGTATCAATCAGGAGGTAAGCCTTGGCGGCAGGCAATTGATGAAGCGAAAGCCTTGTATGAGCAAAAGGTGGCAGAAGGTGATCCGGATGCAGAGCAATACAAGATTACGGCAAATGATACATTGGATTTGTTCCCTCGTATTTGGAAATTCGGTACAGACAAACATGTGAATGGGGATTATCGGCGTTATGATCCTGATTTTTATATGATACGTATGGCTGAAACTTATTTGCTTTTGGCTGAAGCGTATATGAACAAGGGAGATAATGCGAGTGCAGCTGATGCAATCAATGTAGTTCGTGCACGTGCAAATGCTCCTTTGTGTACAGCTGCGGATGTGAATATTGATTATATTTTGGATGAACGAGCTCGTGAGTTGTATGGAGAAGAACATCGCTTCATTACATTGTCACGCCTTTCTTCAAAAGAGAATCCAATATTGGTTAATCGGGTAAGGAAATATGGATATCGATTCCCTGCTGCAACTAATGCATTGGTAACTAATGCACCGAATATTCAAGATCATCAATGGGTATATCCGATTCCCACTCAAGTAATTGAAGCTAATTCGGGAGCTGTTTTTCCACAGAATGAAGGATATTGATTTGTATAGAATTTAGAGAGAAAAAACGGAATTTGGTAATTACCAAATTCCGTTTTTTCTCTCTTGTCAGGTAACAGTTCGGATGAAACCATAGTACCAATAAGTATTTCCATATTTTTGTTTCAGGATTGCATTGGTGTTTGGGCGTTGTGCCATCCATTTCCCAAATTCTTCAAATGCCTGTTTGCATGTGGAAGATATGGAGTATTGTTGTGTCACTTTCAATTGTGGAAACATTAAGTCTACAACTAAAAGAGCTTCCTGATAATGGATCGGTATAGGTGTATTCTTGGGGAAATAGGCTTGAAACACATTATAAAAGCCTTTTAGATCTTTTCCTAATAGAATACCACAGAGTAGATAATCTAATGCTTTACGATTTGTTGTGTCTGTTTTTATTACTTGTGTAAGAAAGATTAAAGGCGAAGATGCATCTATAATGAAATCTTTATTTGTTTTAAATGTAGTATCCTTTTTTATTGTCGATAATTGGGAGATACGTTTTTTTATCCATTGATTATGACATGTAGAGGTTTGTAAGATAGCAAGATATTTTTCTGCCAAAGAAACATTCTTCAATTCTATGTACCAATCAATCATTCTTCTAAGTCGAGAGAATGAAAGGCCATGCGGAGACATTGCATTTGCTTGTGCTAATTGATGGATGGCTTCTTGTTTTAATCCGATTGAGTAAGCGAATAGGCTGTTGAAATTGGCGTTGTCAGATTCATTTGCAGGAAAATAGATTTGATTTGCTGAAAATATTGGATAATGGAAGAGTTTTTCTGGCAACATTCTTTGTTCGTTAAGTGCTAACATGAGATAAGGATGGAAAAACGGGTTGTTTTCATATGGCGTATTAGAGATTGCTTGTAAAATCTGATTCCATTTTTTTTCTTCTGCATACCGTTGAATGGCAAAACGTTTTTCTTTTTCTTCACAATAGGATGATTTGTAGATGCTATAAGATCCAAAAATGAATAAAAAACCAACCAGAACGTAAGAAAAATATAGATTTCCTTTCCATTTTGACAATAATATAGGAATAACAGGTAGTAAATATAAAATGTAATATAGTTGAACGTGTTGCATATCAGGCTCAGGGGAGAAATGATATAAGAGTGCGGATGTATAATTGATATTTTGCCAAAATAGAGGGTATAGGCAAGCAAGTAACACAATGGAAATGGATATTATTTTCATTGTGAAAGATTTAAAGAATGTCCATTCATAAATGCACATATATAGGTAAATTAATATGAAACAATTTGAAGGTATAAGTAAATATAAAAAGGGAAGTAGCATTACACTATAAATGAATCGTGTAGTTTGGTGTGAAATGGAAATATAGAAGGTAAGCATGGAGAGTGTAAAACAATATTGTAATAGAGCTGGTATTCCCCATGTATTTTGATAGACGCAAAACATGATGGAAGGGATAGAGATAATCCAAATAGAATGATGCGCTATTTCCCATTTTTGTAAATATAAAAACATGCTGATTGTACTTGACAAGATTAAAATCGTTTCGATAAATAGTCCTAAAGGAAGAGAATGATAGAATTGTTGGATGAAATTGGTTAATAAGAGAATCCAACTACCTGGAGTAAACAGATAATTTTGTAGATAATCGTTTGTTGTTAGAAATAGTCCTTCAGATTCTTGACGAAGGATGTATTCGGGATAAAAGATGTATTCGATAACGAATATGTAGATCGCCAATAAAGTTAAGAGGATGTAAATTCTTTTTTTCATTTTATAGAAGTGTTTATTTTAATCTGTAATAATCTGATCGATTTGTCTTCTTGTGATAGTAACTTTGTTTTTAATAAATTCTGGGATGTTGAATGATTTCATCCGAAGAATATTTTCATTTGGATTCTTTTGTGGAAGTAAGAATGGTTTATCGAAAGATCCCTTTGCGTTAAAATGAGCAATATAAAAACGTGTATAAAGTCCATCTAATCGGCGACTGCTGAAAATAATCCATTTTCCATTAGAAGACCATGAGTGATAACTCTCAGTTTCTGGACTGTTCAAAATCTGTATATTGACATCGTTGAAATCTTGTAGGGAAATCATTTTGAGGTTTGCCTCTTTATGCCAAATGGGAAATGTTGCATAATCAGATTCAGTGAAAAGGAGGTACTTATTATCGGGTGAAACACGAGGAAAAGAAGCACTTTTATCTGCAGAGATATAAACCGTATCGATTTTTTCTCCAAAAGTTCCATTTTCAGTGTTAAAAGACACACTACAAATGGCATACTTTAATTCCTTTAAATTTCGTGGTAATTCTTTTGCTGATGCACAACAATAATATAGTTTTTCCCCGTCTGGTGACCAAGAAGGAAATGTTTCGAAGTGTTGAGGAGTACTAAAACGGGGATCTACTATGATCGTATCGTGTTCTATGTCGTATAGAATGAGATCTGATTTAAGGTCATATACTTCGATTAAATTAGGATTGTGACTATAAAAAGATTGGCGTGTTGTATTGGTAGACATGATGATATATTTCCCGGAGGGATGCCAATGAGGGTAGGTGCCTTCTGTGGGAGAACCTATTTGAGATAGTTGTATTTTCCTAACTTTGTTGTCTTTTATGAGAATGGTTCCTCCCTGTGAAGTTCTGGCATGAAACATGAAGTTAGAGGGAGAATAATTGCAAAATGAATGACAGTTAATGCATCCTTTTTCTTTCATATCGCTAGAAACAATGATCGTTTCTTCGAAGTTATTTAAAGACCTTTGTCGTATATCCATTTCATGCCATGATTCGTAACCCGGTTCGATGAGTCGATAGACGATATAGGGATCTATAGAATCTGTTGTAAGATAAATTGGAAATGGTTTGTATCGAATTCCTTCCGGGTACGAAGGATTCCAAACTGAAACGGCTACATCTATTTGTTCTCCTTGATGTTCTACTAATAGTTTTTGCCATTTGTGGAGCGGTATATCAATACTTTTTTCTCCTTGTGTGGTGAAAAGCTCTTGCTTATTCGCACTAAAAGTCGCTTGAATGAAAGATGCATTTTTAATGGAAAAGTTTAGTGGTGCGATGTTGAGAGGGATATGAACCTCTTTGTAATCAGGAAAAATGTCAGGGTAGTCATTTTTTTCTATTTGTGCTTTCCTAATTTTGGAACAACTGACAAATAAGAATAGAATGAAAAAATAAAAAGGTAGTTGTTTCATTGATTTGTTCTATTTTGTGGAAATACAATACAAAGATGTGTCAAATTTTCAATTATAAATATCAAAAGCATAGATAAAATTTGTAGGAGGATAAATATTTTTGTCCTAAGGGAAGAAAGAGTGGATAAAATATATTCTTTCTATAGACTTAGAATCAAGTGTTTTTACAAATTAAAAGAAATAAAAAAAAGAATAATGAATACAAACAAATTACTTGTGAGTGTAGTAGGATTGCTATTTATGGTAGCAACCCTGTCGGCGAAAGATTATCAGGTCTCCATGTTTGGCATTAAGTCGGATGGAGTGACGTTGAATACGCGTTCCATTCAACGCGCGGTAGATTATATCAGCGAACAAGGAGGGGGGCGATTGATCTTTTATGTGGGACGTTATCTGACGGGGTCAATCGAATTGAAATCGAACGTCACGATTCGGATTGAAGAGGGGGCGGCTTTGGTGGCTGTGCCTTCTGTGTATGATTACAAAGGAGTAGAGGGTTGTAATGCCATTATTTATGCAAAAGGACAACAGCATATCGGGATTGGCGGCAAAGGCATTATCGAAGGACGGGCTGATGCTGTGCGGGCAAGTGTGGAAGACCAGTTGAAGAAAGGGCATATTCAAGGGACAACATCGGATTATCTCCCGGCTTTGATTTGTATGGAGGATTGCGAGAATGTAAAAATTGAACAAGTGACACTTCAGAATGCAGGGAATACGGCAGAAGTGTATAAGAATTGCCGACACGTGACGGTGGATAAGGTTGTGGTGAATGCCGGAGCTTGCGACCAAAAGGCTGTTTCTGTTTCGGGATGCGACGGGTTGGAGATGACCGATTGTTATTTCAATCAGCTGGTGGAGCCGTTGCAAAGTGACGGGACATCCCGGAATTTGTCGTTTACAAATTGCCTTACCTCAGAGGGGAAAAACATTACAATCGAAAAATAAAAATAGAAAAGGATATGCAAAGGAGATCTTTTATCAAACAAAGTGTTTTATGGACGGCAGGTTGTGCTCTTGGAAGCCGGATGTCGCTTTGGGCTGTTCCGAATATAAGCGGAGGGAATGTTACCGGCACGTTACGGACTGGAGACTTATATAAATTGTTTCGGGAGCCTCAGTCGATTTACCGTCCGTTTGTTCGTTGGTGGTGGAATGGAGATAAGGTAGAAGCTGACGAACTGAAACGAGAGTTACATGTGTTGAAAGAGGCTGGTATTGGTGGCGTCGAAATCAATCCGATTAAATTCCCCGGAAATGATACGGATGATTTGGGAAAAAAGTCGTTGTCTTGGTTAAGTGACGAGTGGATTGATATGTTGCAGGTTGCGTTTGATGAGGCGAAATCGTTAGATATGACATGCGACCTGATTGTCGGTTCGGGATGGCCTTTCGGAGCGGAAATCTTGACGGGCGATGAGCGGGCTGATATTGTAGTGAACTATTCCGAAAAATTGACGGGGCCGATTGATTATGAGGTTTCGCGAGATGGGATGTGTTGTGCGGCCGACCCGGATATTAGTTCTCCTTTTCCCGGCAGGAAAATGGAATTACTCTCCTTGCAGTTGGTACCGGAACCTTTTGGTAGTTTGGACGAAGCAATCGATTTAATGGATAAAGAGGTGGATGGAACTTTTAAGTTCAAGGTCCCCGAAGGAAAATATGTCCTGTTTGCGTTGGTTAAAATTCGTGGATTTTTGGAGGTGATTAATGGGGCTCCGGGGGCAAATGGGCCGGTGTTGAACCATTTCAATAAACGGGCGGTGGAGAAGTATCTGAATAATATGTCGGACAAGATTCAAAATCGTATCGGTCCGTTGTCGAAAGATATTCGTGCGCTTTTTACGGACAGTATGGAGTTGGAGGGGTCAAACTGGTCGTATGATTTTGCGGATGAATTCAAGAAACGCCGGGGGTATGACGTTCGGCCCTATATGCCTTTTATTTTGTTTAAGACGGGTAGTATGGGAAATGTCTTGACCTATGAACCGAAGGTGGAATTTACACCGGAACTGAACGACACGATACAGCGTGTACGATATGATTTTGAATATACCAAGGCGGAATTATTAAACGAGCGGTTTACGCGGACTTATCTGGATTGGTGCAAAAAACTGAATGTCAAATCGCGTGCGCAAGCTTATGGGCGCGGGCTTTTCCCGTTGGAGAGCAGTTTGGATTATGATATTCCCGAGTGTGAATCTTGGACGATGACATGGTTGCGCCATCGTTTGGGCGAAGAGATGTCGGAAGAAGATTACCGGCGTGGACGTGCTTATACGATGGCAAATAAATATGTCTCTTCGGCAGCTCATTTGCGGGGAAAACGGTTGGTGAGTTGTGAAGAGATGACCAATACCTATACGGTGTTTAACATGACGTTGGAACTGTTGAAGATAGGGGGTGACCAGACGGCTATTTCGGGTGTGACGCATTCCATTTTCCATGGTTTCAACTATTCTCCCAAAGAGGCTCCGTTCCCGGGTTGGGTGCGTTATGGGGCATACTATAATGAGAATAATAACTGGTGGCCTTACTTCAAGTATTATACTGCCTATAAGGGGCGTATGGCAACGGCTTTGCAGCATGGTACGATGTATGCTGATATGGCTGTTTTGCATCCGGTCGCAGATATGTGGAGTACAATGGGCATGCAAAACGAGCCGTTCCCTTCTTCGACGAATGTTCCTTATAAGACGTTGGTTTGGGAAGCCATTAATAAAAATGGAAGCGGTTGTGATTATGTGTCCGAGTCGATTATCCGGGATGCCGAGATGAAAGATGGATGTTTGTGTTACGGCCCTCGGCGATATAAGACGCTTTTCATGATTGAGGTAGAGAGTATGGAGCCGGCGACTGCACGTAAATTGTACGATTTTGTGGCTTGTGGTGGACGTATTTTCTGCGTCGAAACTTATCCGCATAAATCTGTCGGATTGATGAATCATGTGGAACATGACAAAGAGGTACAAACATGGGTCGATAAAATGAAAAAAATGAGTGACCGTTTCATTTTGTTGCATAAACCGGAAAAAGATTTTGTCGGTTGGTATCAAAGGGTACAAAAAGAGTATGGCCTGACACCTTATATGACGATTGAAAAACCGGATCCCTATTTGATGCAGAATCGTTATCAAGGAGATAATAAAGAAGAAATGTTTTTCTTCAGCTATGCCCATCGGTACAATTCGCACCAGACGCGCATTCGTTTCAGTAATGAGATTGTAAAAGGTCGTCAAGGTTGGGTCTGGGATTTGGAAACAGGCGAACGTTATCGCCTGCCTTTGGATAAAGACAACGGTTATCTGTTCGATTTCGGGCCGGCTGATTCGTTGTTGATTGTGTTTGACAAACAGAAAAGAGGCAATGAGTATCGTCCGCTGCCTGCATCGGGTATGAATCAGAAAGATTGGTCGACGGGTTGGGAAGTCGAGTTTCGTCATAGCCGAGAGGATACGGTGCAGAAAGCGCATTTCGATAAGTTACAGGATTTGAAAGATACAGATTATGTGAATTTCTGTGGTACTGCGATTTATCGGAAGAAAATCCAGGTGTCTTCTCCGGAGGGAATGACATTGAATTTAGGGTTAGTGCATGGTGTTTCAGAGGTTTTTGTCAATGGGCAAAATTGTGGAGTCAAATGGTATGGGCGCCGCATTCATCCGATTGCTGCTCAATTGAAGCAGGGTGAGAATTTGATTGAAATACATGTGGTGACTGTGATGGGTAATTATATGAAGACATTAAAAGATAACAAGATTGCCCAAGCATGGACCCGTCGGCAGGATATTCAGCCGATGGGATTGGTCGGACCTGTCACGACGTATCAAGTTAAAGTGAAAGAATAGTAAAAATAGAAAAATAGAAAAGATATGAATAGTTTGAAGAAGTTAATAATGATGTGCCTTTTCATAGGCATAGTGGTTCCGACAGAGGCGAAAGATTACCAAATGACAATGTTTGGAATTAAATCGGATGGCGTGACGATGAATACGCGTTCCATTCAGAAGGCGATTGACTTTATCCACGAAAATGGGGGAGGTCGGTTGGTTTTTACGGTTGGCCGTTATCTGACGGGTAGTATTCATTTAAAGTCAAATGTAACAATCCATTTGGGTGAAGGGGCTGTTTTGGTCGGTTCGACGAATCCTTACGATTATGACATGGAATTGAATGCTTGGTATGGTCTGATTTTGGCGAACAAGCAAGAGAATATTGCTATTACGGGAAAAGGTGTGATTGATGGCTGTGGTCGCGAATTGGCGAATAATTTTATCAACCAAGTATATGCCGGTGTAATCAAAGACAAATTACAGTTAGGGCGTGTCGCTAATCGGCCTAAACTGATTTATTTCCGTGAATGTAAAAACGTAGAGGTAAAAGGGGTGACGTTGATGAATCCGGCTTTCTGGACACAGACTTATGACCAGTGTGAGCATCTTTTGATTGATGGCATCACGGTTCATAGTCGTGCCTATTGGAATAATGATGGTATGGATATTGTCGATTGTAACGGCGCTTTGATTCAGAATTGCTATGTCGATGCGACAGATGATGCCATTTGTCTTAAGTCACATAGTGCGGATGCGATTTGCCAGAACGTTGAAGTACGTAATAATATTGCCTGCTCAAGTGCCAGCGGTATCAAATTTGGAACAGCTTCAAATGGTGGCTTCAAGGATATCAAGATTATCAACAATACAGTTTTCGATACTTTCCGTTCAGCCATTACGATTCAAGCAGTAGACGGAGGTTTGGTAGAGAATATCGTAGTCGACAGTCTGCGTTCGATTAATACCGGTAATCCTATTTATTTGGTGGTAGGTGAACGTCGCGAAGGACATCGTAGTCGGATGGATAATGTTCGTATATCGAATTTGTATGCCGAAGTACCTGCGACAAAACCTGATGCCGGTTACGTTTACGAGGGGCCGACGGAAGACAATCCGCGTAATATTTCTCCTTCCGGAATCATCGGCTTGGCTGATAATAAAATTACGAATGTTACCATTGAGAATGTGGAAATTGTGTATCCTGGTGGCGGGAATCCATTCTATGCCAAGGTGGGTTTAAACGAATTGAATAAAGTGCCAGAGATGCCCAAGGCCTATCCTGAGTTTTCCCAGCATAAAGAATTGCCGGCATGGGGCTTTTATATTCGCCATGTGGATGGCGTCACTTTTAAGAACGTAAAGCTGAAAGCTTTGAAGAAAGATTATCGTCCGGCCATTGTATTGGATGATGTACACAACGGTATATTTAGCAAAATCAAAGTCTCGGAGCCGGATGCTGGGAAAAAAGATAAAATCTATCTGTATAAATCGACTGGAATTAAGAAGTAGTCACTCAAAAGAAGGTGCGCCGGAATGAAAAAAGTGGGCGCACCTTCTGACAAATAGGTTTGTATCGATATTGCAATTTGGAAAAATTACAAATGAAATTTACTTGACTATTTATTGACCGTAAACGGAATGAAAATGGATAAACTGATATCCGAAATGTTCCCTTTTCTGAAGAATTTATCGTCAATCACATTGGTGAAGCCCAAACGATAGGTGAGGGCTTTTTGGTTGATGTCGTATCCCAGTTTCCAGACGCATGGGATGTCGAACTTTTTCCCTTCGCTGGTCGGAACCATGTACCAAGTCGGTTCGACCCCGAAGCCTACATATAAATCTTGTATCAATTTGTAGTTGACGGAAGGTGAAATCGCAAGCGCCAAACTGGCATCATGCGAAATGGCTTTTACCCGATACCCGTTGTATTCCTCCAGATACAAAGTCTCCCATTCAAACACTTTCCCGTTGAGCCATGCATCCAAGTCATAAAACAACCGGTCATTTCTCTCGTTTTCGATGCGGAACCGATACCCTAAGAAAACTCCGTATTGATAGTCATACGCATATTGGACCGCTTGTCCGTCCTCATGGAAAATGTTCGAGCGCGGCTCCAAATTGTTTATGAGCCCCAAACTTCCGCCTGCTAAAAGACCGGTCCGCAAAGTTTGCGCGGCAATCGGAAAGCCGGATAAAACCATGCAAACTGCAATCAAAAATTGTTTTACTCTCATCATTCTTTTATTTTATCTGATTAGTTAAAAAAACTCGGCTGCAAACATAAATGAAACGACAGGAACAATCAAACAAGAGAAGGGTGTCTTATGTGGACAGACGAACAATTATAGGGACAAAACAGACTTGCAATAGGTTTTGTATCATTTGAAAATGAGGGGTTTACATTTGTCGATAATTATTATATGGACAAAATAGTAGGTTTGAGTGATGTGCTCATCAGTTTGATAAACAATGTGTTAATGGGAAATCTCCAAAAGATTATCCCTCTTTTTCACCATCCTTGCAGAAGGATGAATGTTTTGATGTCTATTTCTTTTTTGTCTGGGCTCAATTTTTGTCGGGTTCGAGAGCGGCGTTTGTTGACTGACGCGGTACTTATCCCTAATAAAATTGCCTCTTCGCTTAAACTGAGGTCGAAGAAACTCAAATAGCACATTTCGACATCGGCTTTCGTTAGTCCCAATGTGTTGTTTCCAATAAATGCCCCCACGTTGGGGAAGACTATGTTAACCAAGCGGATTAAGTTGAACCAATCTTTTTCTGTCAATTTTTGCTCTTTGTCCGGTTTGACAGTCCGGCATTGCTCTTTAATTTGATTGTAAAGGTCAGATTGGCGGAACTTCTCGTATCGCAGCGTGTTTAAATCCTTGTGCAGTTTTGAAATGGTTTTCTTGTTTTTGACGGTATCATTATATGCTTCTCTTTTTTGCTCAATTTCTTTAGTCAGTTGGGAGATACGTTCTTCCATTCCTTTTTCTTCTTTGTCGTGACGATATTTCTCTTTTTCCAATAAGAGTTGCTTATGATTAATCTCAAGGATGTGTTTTCGCACCTTCTTTTGGTAAATCAAGATGAGGACACATATAGTGATAATTGTTGCGATTGTAATGAAGATTCTTTCCTGTGTAAGTTTTTTGTTTTGTTCAAGAAGTAGAACTACATTATGTCGTTTTTCTGCATCAATAATATCGACCTGTTTTTGTTTATCATATAAAGAATCTTTCATTGTTTGATACTTTTCCAGATAATTGAGGGATTCTTCTATATTGTTCGCATCTTTTTCTATCAAGTATCCTAAATACATACGATCTGTTGGTGTGTATAGATTTGATGTTAGTATAGCGGATTTTTCTAAATAGAAACGGGCTGAATCCAAATTATCTATTTGATAGTAAAGATTGCTTAAAGCGAGATAACAGGGGGCGATATCTGTTGAATCATATTGGCGTTCTTTGTGAAAAGATTGTTTAGCCTTTTCAAATTCTCTATTTAGCATGTATATATTTCCTAATCCATTAGCTATTGACGCTATTCCTATTGAATCATTTAATCCTGTAACAATCGAATCCGCCTTCAACATCAAATCAAGTGCCAATGATAACGAGTCATCAAACGCCCATGTGGCTGCCACATCTCTCAGTGCCAGTGCATAACTTCGCTGGTTCCCTGCTTTTTGGAAGTAGTCGGCGGCTTCTTCAAATTTCCGGCGTTCTTCGGTAGTTTGTCTGGTGTACGCGTAGAGGTCGGCCATATAACTGCAAATGTATCCGGCTACGTTGTACAGCTTTTCTTTTTCTGCCAACGCCAAAGCCTCCGCGTATGTGTTTGTAGCCGGAAGGAAAAGTTTATCTTCCACGTAGGAACGTCCTAAATACAGCCCCATCCATGCCGTTTCTTCTGCCGAGCCGTGCCGTTTGTACCAATCCAATGCGCGGGTGAGCTGTTCGGTGTAGAGCATATCCTTGTAGAGTTTGTCTGCCGCGCGGCAATAGAGCATACACCAGCGGGCGAAGGGGCGGTCGCTCCACCGGTCCGGCGTGTCGAGGCTGTCCAACAACGCCATGCACTGTCCGGATGCGCCGCCTCCAACAACGCCTCCGCACGGTCTAACTGCTCCGTCGCCTGCCGGTTGCCGCTGCACGCATACAGCAGGCAGAGTCCCAACACGAAAAAACAATATATTCGTTTCATCTCTCTCTTTGTGTGAAAACATTCACGCTACAAAGAAAACGAATTATTTACGATTGGCAAAAATAATAGGAGGAACTTCGTCTAATCTTTCTCCTGTTTTTAGTCGGAATACATGCCAGGTAATATCTGTTTGTCCGGTGTGTATTTTCATTTACCTTGAGGGAAGTGTTTTTTAAAAATAGCCGTGTGTCGTTACATCGCCATATTTCAATGCAATCTCGACCCGTTTGATAGTGAAAGAAGAGTCTTCTTCCGAGGAGAAACGGATGGGATTGTATCCATGTTTAAGACTGTGGGCGGGAAGGATGAAGGCATATTCTTTTTCTGTTCCTTGTAGTCCCCGTTCCCGGTCATAGAGGCGCGTGTAAGAGGGCATTACTTGAGTAACTGATTGCCCGTTGAGGGTCACTTTACAGTTTGTCGGGTGATCCGTTCGGAAGAATAAAATCGCCTCTTCGGGATATTCTTCTTCCACGTTGTCGCCGATGTAAATATTTGCCTCTTTTTGTTCGCCTTGGCAAACTTTGAGTGGAAGCGGCGAATCGGGTCGGATACCATATTGTACGACGCCATCTGAAAGAGCATAAATCTTATTACGTCTTTTTAGCGTTTCGAGTGAGCCCAGTTCTTGCAATAGCTCGGGCATCATGACGCGGCACACTTGGCCGCCTTCTTCCAAATGCAGTTTACCGTCATATTCGGAGTTGAGCGTGCCGAAATAGTAGTTGAATAGATAAATTCCGTCGGCACCTTGAGAGAGGATGTGCGAGCACATACCGCGGTGCATCCCGTGTGACCAAAATTCGCGTGGACGATAACCGCCGTCGTCGATGGAACTGTAAAACGGAATGTTGAGGTCGTCGCCCAGTTCTTCCCGGAATTTAGCGACGGGCATGGCCGGATCGCCCCGCCAATGGACGCCGGTACTGATAAAATCAAGTAATCCCAAACGTAGCCATTCGCGGATATCCAACCCTTTCATTAGGTTTTGTTCGACAGTGGGCGCAACCCGAGCGGACAACAAAATTTTCCGTCCTTGTTTGGCTGAAACTTCATCTACTTTTTTGCGAATGTCTTTGACCAGTTGGGTCATGAGCGGTGCGTTTTGCGGTCCGGTCCCTGATTGGAAATAGACGATGAAACGCATGAAATCTAAGTCGTAGCCGTCAATGATGTCTGCATAGTTCTCTAATTGTTCCGAGATGATGGCCAGTTTGCGGTCACGCACTTCCTGGATGGCGAAATCAAAGGCTCCTCCGCTGTTATAACCTTGTGTTGTATCGTTCAGCCAGTATTCAGGGTGCTGAATCCAAAACTCGGTGTACCAAATGGGGCAACGGGTCGTTGTGTCGTTAAAATGGAGGTCGTTCATCCGATAGGTAATGAAGGCTTCCATTCCTTTTTCTTTGGCTCTTTTCAAGGTATGGGCAATGAGGTCGGTCCCTTCTCGTTCCAAGTTCAGATGGTTCAGATAATATTGGTGGAACGAGCGGTATTGGGCGGTGTCACAACCGCAATCAAGTGTCCCGTTCAGGTCATCGCCCATAACATGGCCGTATTGGGAGCGGACATAAAAGAAGTCGCTGCCTGAACACATCATGTAGGTGGTTACTTGTGAATTGGCGACCATGTCGACGCACGAATCCAAGTCGGCCAGCGTGAGCGGACGTTGTTTGAACCAGCGGTTTCCCAACAGGTCTGAACCGTCGTTGTTGTGAATAAGGCGATGAGTCCGTGTAGACTCGGATGGCTTCTGTTGGGTATGCGTACAGGCTAAAAAAGCCTGCGCGCATACAATGAAAAGCAAAGAATAGACATTTGATATTCTCATAAGAATATGCTATTGGACAAGTGAGTAGGGTTTTTCTTCGTTATCAAAGACTCTTTTTTTATTGGGTTTGGAGCTCATTTGGAAAACCAGTTCGCCTCCGTTCATAATGTCTTGGTGCGTGATGTAGGCCTTCTCGTAAGGTTTTCCGTTGAGTGTAACCGATTTGACGTAACGGTTCTTGTCACTTACTTTGTCTGCTTTGATAACAAATGTTTTTCCATTTTCCAGATGAATTTTCATAAAAGGAAGATAGGGCGCTCCGATTACATATTGGTCTGTTCCGGGACATACGGGATAGAATCCCATCGCCGAGAAGATGTACCAAGCGGACATTTGACCGCAGTCGTCATTACCACATAAACCGTCGATATTATTGCGATACATACGGTTCATGATTTCCCGAATCCAATATTGCGTTTTCCATGGTTCGGATGTCCATGTATATAAATAGGGAATGTGATGGCTGGGTTCGTTTCCGTGTACGTATGTCCCGAGTAGACCTTCGCGTGTGACATCTTCTGTCTCAGCAAAAAATTTGTCGGGGAGATGCATCGTAAAGAGTGAATCCAGTTTGTTGATAAAACTACGGTCACCCCCCATCAGGTCGATTAAGTTTTCAGGTGCTTGTGGTACATAAAACGAGTAATTCCACGCATTTCCTTCAATGAATCCTTGTCCGTGTGTACTTAGGAGGTCGATTTCTTTTTTCCAACTGCCGTCTTTATAACGGGGACAGGCGAACCCCAATCCCGGTTTGAAAACGTTTTGATATGAAAGTGCCCGTTTATAATAAGTGTTGGCTGTCTGTTGATCGTTCATTCGGCAGGCCGTCTGATAAATGGTCCAGTCCTCATAGGCATTTTCCAGCGTGACGGAGACGGAGATGGGCGAATTGTCGAATGGTACGTAACCCAATTGTTTGTATTCGTCCGTATGGTCATAATAGGGAACGTTGGAGCTACTTATCATTGCCTCGAGCGCCTCTTGTTTGTTTACCGGGATGCCTTTGGCGATGGCGTCGGCCAAAACGGAAACGGAATGATAACCGATCATACACCAATTCTCGTTAGCCATGTGTGACCAGACGGGTAGCATGTGGTGGACACTTTGGCGATAGTGTGCTAGCATGGATTGAATAATGTCGGCGCTAACCTGCCGTTTGATGATGTTAAAAAGCGGGTGTAAAGCCCGGTAGGTATCCCATACGGAGAAAATGGTGTAGTTTGTGAAACCCTCTGCTTGATGGATGTTATGGTCCAATCCGCGATATTTTCCATCCACATCCATGTAGACAGAAGGATTGATCATTGTGTGATAGAGCGAAGTGTAGAGCATGGCCAGTTGGTCCGGGTTACCTTCCGCGTCGATGACAGAAAGAGCGTTTTCCCATTTATTGCTGGCTGTCATACGAAGTTGGTCGAACGAATGTCCAGAGGCTTCGGCCTGCAAATTCTTAACAGCTCCGTCTGTTCCTACGGCAGAGAGTGCCACTTTGATTTCTAACGGCGTGTTCCCTTCTGCAAACTCAAAATAGGAAACAATTTTTCGTCCACCGATTTCCGGAAAATTCTCGGCCGTGTTGAAACGCCTGAAGCCCCCGGCGTATTTGATTTTCTCCCGGTCTGTATATCCGTAACGCAGAATGGGTTGGGAAAAAGAGATGGCGAAGTAAGTGTAATTGACCCGACTCCATCCGTTTGTGATCCGATACCCGGTGATAAGTGTGTCATTTTCAACTCGCAAGTTGGCCCACAACACTTTTCCGTCATAATTATAGATACCATGTACAAGGTCTAATAACAGTTTCTTTTTCTCTTGAGCGGGATAGGTATATTTGTGGATTCCGGTTCGTTCGGTCGCGGTTAGTTGTACCTTGATATTATCGTCGCTCAACAGGACTTCGTAGTAACCGGGACGGGAAATCTCCGTATCGTGGCTGAAACGTGAACGGTAACCGCTGTCAGGATTGTCAGCCGTTCCCGGATTAATTTGTAATTCTCCTGTGAAAGGCATCAGAAGAATATCGCCTAAGTCGGAATGTCCAGTACCGCTGAAATGCGTATGGCTGAACCCAACAATTGAACTGTCTTTGTATTGGTAACCTGCGCAATATTCATATGCACGTGGTTGGTAGACGCCGTCAATGTTGTGCGGGATTGTATCCGTGTCCGGACTTACTTGTACGATGCCAAAAGGCACGCAAGCTCCGGGAAAGGTATGCCCCATGCCATTTGTCCCGATGATTGGATTGACCAAGTCTGTCTTTTGTGCTGTTATCGGTAATGTCAGGCAGGTACATACACACGCGAGAAACAGTGATTTCATTTGTTTTTGCATATCGTTTTATTTTCTTGTCAATATGTTTCAAAGGTAGGGATTATCTGAAATATATACATGTGCTTTTTGTCGGAATTGTTTAGATATTTGATGTTCTGTGCAAGAAAAAAGTTTAGTTTCGGGCATAAAAAAGCCGTCCCGCTATTCTTTAGCGGGACGGCTGAAAATAAAAGGTTGATGTTATTTACTTAACCAATGCTGCGAAATCGCTGTTGGTTGCATATTTGGCAAATTCCAAATCTTTGGCAGCTTCCTGTTTCATGTTGCCGTCTTTTGCGATGGCATCTTTCAGGTTGCTTACAACACCGTTTGCATCGTTTGTGCGAGCGGCTACGATAGCCTTCAGATAAGAAGTCGTAGCATCCGGTTTAGCGACAGCGTTCAATGTTTGAGAGGCTTTGCTGTAATCTTTCGTCAAAATCTGAGCCAATGCAGCGTTGTTAGATTTAACTGAACCGAAAGAGTTGGCAGCTTTTGCCCATTCGCCTTGTTCCAGATAAAGAACGCCTAATGCTTCGCTCAGTTCAGGTACGCCAGATGCGCTACCGAACAATTGTTGAGCTTTTGCTTCGTCACCCTTCGTCAAAGCAATCAAACCGAGGTTCATGTTTGATTCCGGATTGTTCTTAACCGAGTTAGCTTTGTTGAACATCTGTTCAGCCTTAGCCAAGTCGCCTGCGCGGAATGCCATCATACCGACGTTGTTCCAAGTACGATAGTCGTTGCCATACAGCTCAGAAGCTTTGTTGTAGATAGCAGCCTTTTCAGCGTCGTTGTTGGTCAACGTTGCTGCATACAGGATTTCTTCTACATTCAGTTCAGAAGGATTGCTCTTAGCCAACGCACTGATTTCGTCATCTGATTTACCGATGATTTCGATGTTCGCCGTCAAGCGAGAACGACGCAATTGCGGCAAAATCTCTTCAGCCAATACGCTGAATACAGAAGAGATGTTCTTGATTTCCTGTTCGCGTTGTTCCGGATCCTTATACATAGAAAGCACGCGCAAAACCAAGTCTTTGTCTTGGATGTTGGATTTAGAAACCAATTCTTGGAAGCCTTCCCAGTCTTGAGCTGTGTAACGAGCGTCAACCGGAGCGTCCACTTTCATCTTCTTCAATTCTTTTTCCAAGTATTTGCTTGTGTTGCCTTCACGTCTTTCAGCTAAGCCGGTGTTCAGTTTAACACCACCATCCGGAGAAGCGTATGCAGAGATTTCGATAGCCACGTTCTGGTTAGGAGCTTCGTCTGCATTCTTAACCAAATCTTTCCAGTCGGAGATTTCGCTCTTCTTCAGCTCTTCCGAACGAAGGTTTGCCTGCTGGATCAAGAACATGATGTTGGCATCGTGTGCTTCTTTGATGATGCGTTGGAATTTGTCGGCTGCGATTGCGGCGTTTGCTGTTGCTGCGTCTGCCAATTCAGATGTTGCAATCACACCTTCGCCAATCTTTACGTCGGGAAGTTTAACCGTTTTGTTCTTTACCTTTGCGTCGAAAGTCAGATACAGTTCAGATTTCTTCATTTCCGGCTTGTAAGTGAACTCTGACTTCATGGTTACGTTTGCGCCCTCTTTCTGTGGGATGACTTGGTTGTTCCCTTTTACTTTCTCACCTTGATAAGTGTAAGCGGTTCCCCAAGCTTCACCACCTTCGTAACGCAATACCGGAGTAACGGTTACTACGGCTTTTTTATTGAACCATTTAGCGGGGAATGTAGCATTGATTGTTACAGGTACTTTACCCCCGATAGCCTCAAGCGGCTGTGGTTCCGCTTTGATGTACTCTTCAGCCAACGGTTTCAACTTGTTTGAACAAGAAGAAAAAGTGAAGATTGCTGCCAATACAAGGAAAGGCAATAGATACTTTTTGTTCATCATTGTTATAAGTTTAAAATGTTATTATGTTTATATATTCTTCTTCAATTGTTATTTTTTTTTCTTTTTTTCATTTTTTAAGCATTTTTTTGTTATGGTGCTTATATAAATATTATA
>CALUTX010000003.1 GCA_944323815.1 uncultured Parabacteroides sp.
AATCGAGGGCTCGGAAATGGCTTTTCAGGGTGGAAATGCCATAATCGAGCCCTCGATTATTGTTTTTCTGGGGTGAAACAGGCAAATCGAGCGCTCGATTATCATTTTTCAAGGGTGAAAAGCCATAATCGAGGGCTCGATTATCATTTTCCCGCCCGAAAGGGCATAATCGAGGGCTCGATTATGACTTTTTGAACCGAAAATTATTCTTTCGTTTCGATGTAAACGACGTGCGTCTGCAAATATTCCTCCAAACCATGCTTGCCGTCGGCTCCGCCGATACCCGATTTGCGCCAGCCGGCGTGGAAACCTTGCATTGCCTCGAAATTCTCGCGGTTGATGTAGGTTTCACCAAATTTCAGCGAACGCATGACCTTGAACGCAGCGTCCAGATTCTGCGTGTAAAGCGAGGAAGTGAGTCCGTACTCGCAATCGTTCGCCCACGCGATTGCTTCGTCGAGATCCGTGTATTCTACGACGGGTAGGACAGGGCCGAAGGTCTCTTCCTGCACGATGTCCATCTTTTGAGTGGCGTTGTCAAGCACAGTCGGCTCGAAGAAATAGCCTTTCGTGCCGATACGATGCCCGCCGCACGCCAAGGTGGCACCTTGCCGAATGGCATTTTCCACTTTCTGCTCGATGGATGCCAGCGCATTTGCTTCGATCAGCGGCCCCATGTCCAAATCGGCCACTTCGCAAGGATTGCCCACCTTTACCTGTTTCATACCGGCAATCAGTTTCTCCATAAAGAGCGGTTTGATTTTTTTGTCGACGTAAACCCGTTCGGCACAGTTACAAACCTGCCCGGTATTGATGACGCGCGAAGCGATAATCGACTTCACGGCCAAGTCAATATCTGCATCCGCCATAACAATGGCCGGCGCTTTGCCGCCCAGCTCCAAAGAAACCTTCGTGATGTTGGGAGCGGCGGCTGCCATGGTCTGCTGTCCGGCACTGACGCTGCCTGTCAAGCTGACCATTCCCACCTTTGGATTGGCTGCCAGTTCGTGCCCGATGACCGACCCGCGCCCGTTCACCAAATTGAACACGCCGGCGGGCAAGCCGACTTCTTCCACAATCTGAGCGAACACATAGGCGTTCTCAGGCGTTTGCTGACTTGGTTTTACGACAATCGTATTTCCCGTAATTAGGGCAGGAGCCGCCTTGCGGGCTACGAGGAAGAAGGGGAAATTCCACGGCAGAATACCGGTCGTCACACCAATGGGTTTCTTAAACACGAAAATACTTTCACGCGGACGGTCGCTCGGGATGATTTCGCCTTCATAGCGGCGTGCCCAGCCGGCCATGTAGTCGATATAATCGGCCGTAAACAACACTTCGACGTTTGCCAAAGCCTGCGTTTTTCCACCTTCGCGGACGATGATGTCCGTCAGCTCTTTTTCCCGTTTGCGAATGCCCGCGGCGATACGGGTCAAATAAGAAGCCCGCACATTGGACGGTGTTTTTTCCCATTGTGCCTGTGCTTTTTCTGCCGCATCAATCGCTTTTCTTGCATCGTCGACCGTGCCGTCCGGCATCAATGAGATAACTTCTTCTGTGGAAGGGTTTACAACTTGAATCCATTTTCCGGATTCATTTTCGACAAATTTGCCGTCAATAAACATTTTCAATTCCTTCATGGCAGTCTGTTTTGAATGAGTAAATAAAAATTTTCCTCTAAGGTAAAAGGAAATACCCGGAAGGGAGTTTTAAAATTGATATTAGTTATTTCATAAATGATAGACGGCTAAAGACATTTCCTCTTTTGTCTTATAATTGAGATTATGTTTAATATAATTATCCACAAAAGAAAAGCTCTTCTTTCCTGAAGAGCTTTTCTAGCTAAACTTTCTTATTTATTCATCTCAGCTTCAATTGCCTCTAATTCGGGCCCCATGTTCAAGTTGTAATAGATACCTCTCAAAGCAATCATATATTGCATTTCACTCGGGTTTCCTTTGTGAGCCTTTTCATAATATGGAAGCGCTTGTTTGAACAAATCTTTTGCCTTGTTCAATTCCTCCTGATATTTCTGACTATCGTTGATCATGTTTGCCTCACCTTGCTTGTTGACAGCCTGGTTATAATAAACACGTCCCAAATTGGAGTTAGCCTCAGTTGATTCTGGATTCTTTTCAAGTGCCATCTTGTAATATTTCTCAGCATTGGCATAATCTTCCAATCCTCTTTCATAAACATATCCCATCACGCTGTATAAGTTTTCCAACTCGGTATCGTTGGCAGCCTTAGCGATTGCAGTGTTCAGAGATTCCAATGCTTGGTCGTTCCGGTTCGTAGCCACATACAAGTTGATCAAGCTGTTCAGATAGTAAGTCGAATCCGGGAATACTTGGCTTCCTTCCATCAAGGTCTTTTCCAAATTAACCGTATCTTTGGCCTGTTCATATTCGTAGCAAAGATATTGATATACATCATATTGACGATAAGGAGTATCTTTTGCGCGTTCCAAAGCCGAGATAGCAATTTTAGAATCCCCTATTTGCGTAGCTGCCACAGCGGCATAGAACTGTACGGTCATGAACGTAGAGTCTTTTGTAGCCGTTTGAGTTCCTTCAAACATAGGCAATTCGGTGATGTCCAGATATTGATTGAAGAACTCATACGCCTTTTTGTAATCCTTCTGGTCGAAATAATAGGCGCCACCGTTGAACAAACCGATATGGTTGGCACTCAAAATGCTCTTGATATCTTTTGTGTATTTCGGTTTTACCTTTCCTTTTTCATTCGGCTGCTGATCCAGTTCGTATGCCTTCTCAAAATAAGGCAAGATACTGAACAATGCGTCATACATGACCGGTTCGTTGGGTTGTTGGCCTAAAATTTGTTTCGTTCTTTCTGCGTCATACTGTTGATTCTCAATGAATCCTGCGACATACCAAGTTTCAGCTTGATCTTTTGTTTCCGCATTTTCCAATGAGCCATTAAACAAAGTAAGAGATTAATTAAAAAAAGAGTTAGAACTTTTCGCGATACTACGCGCCTCCTTTACGGCCTTCTTTTGGGCGAAAGAGACTGATGATGCTGCAACACACAGTGCAATTGTCAATAATACTCGTTTCATTTTACGATAGTGAATTTGAAATTAAAGTTTCTATTTGTTTAAAATTAATTCTCCGTTGTCTCGTCTGAATCATCCATAGGATCCATATCATCCGAAACATCTTCGAAATCGGTATTTTCTATTGTATGTTCATTTTTTATCCTTGCCTCAGATGCTTCGCGTTCGGCTTTTTCTTTCGCAATCTCTTCGTCGGTCTGCGACAAGACTTTGCATACAGAAGCAATTTCATCATTCCGTTTCTCCAAGTTTATCAGGCGCACACCCTGTGTCGCACGCCCAATCACATGCAGATCGGACACTTTCATCCGGATAGTGATACCCGATTTGTTGATAATCATGATATCGTTCTCTTCCGTGACGTTCTTTATCGTAACCAGTTTACCCGTCTTTTCCGTAATATTGAGGGTCTTGACGCCCTTTCCGCCTCGATTGGTCTTCCGGTAATCTTCGATGTCCGAACGTTTACCATATCCTTGTTCAGAAACGACCAAAATCGTCTCTTTTTCTTTGTCTTTGATGCAGACCATACCGACTACTTCGTCCGTCGGGTCGTCGTCGAGCGTCATTCCTCTCACGCCGGCTGCCGTACGTCCCATCACACGAACCGCGCTTTCGTGGAAACGGATGGCGCGTCCGTTCCGGTTGGCAATCAATACTTCGTTGTTGCCGTTAGTCATGCACACTTCAATCAAGCCATCGTCTTCATGCAGCGTAATCGCATTGACACCGTTCTGGCGAGGACGGGAATAGGCCTCCAGCAACGTTTTCTTGATGACGCCCTTGCGGGTACAGAACAAAAGATAATGCGAATTGATGAACTGGGTGTCTTTGGTCAGGTTCTTTACACGGATGAAAGCATTGACTTTGTCGTCCGGTTCGATATTCAGCAAATTCTGGATGGCGCGACCCTTCGAGTTCTTCGCCCCTTCCGGTATTTCGAACACCCGCAACCAGTAGCATTTGCCTTTTGCCGTAAAGAACAACAACGTCGCGTGCATGGAAGCCGCATAAATGTACTCCACAAAGTCCTCGTCCCGGATTTCGGAACCTTTAGCCCCTACTCCACCGCGTCCTTGGGCTCGGAACTCGCTTAACGGCGTACGTTTGATATAGCCCATGTGCGAGATGGTGATAATCATCTCATCATCCGCATAAAAATCTTCCGGATTCAACTCTTCCGAAGCATAAACGATGTCCGTCTTGCGTTCGTCGCCATATTTATCCTTGATTTCCTGCAATTCCTCTTTGATTACCTGCATACACAAATCATCATTGGACAGAATATCTTTCAAATGGGTAATCAGTTTTTCAATCTCTTCATATTCCGCATGCAGCTTGTCCTGCTCCAGCCCGGTCAGCTGGCGAAGGCGCATTTCGACGATGGCGCGAGATTGAACTTCCGACAGCGAGAACCGTTCCATCAACCGTTCCATCGCCTCGACCGGACTCTTGGAAGAGCGGATAATGGCAATCACTTCGTCAATGTTGTCGGATGCGATAATCAAGCCTTCCAGAATATGCGCACGCTCTTCGGCTTTCTTCAGGTCATATTTGGTACGGCGGATGACCACTTCGTGCCGGTGATCAATGAATGCCTTGATTAAATCTTTCAAGTTCAACAAACGCGGACGGCCGTTGACCAACGCGATGTTATTGACGCTGAACGACGACTGCAAAGCGGTCATCTTATACAGCTTGTTGAGCACTACGCTCGAATTGGCATCTTTCTTGACATCCACCACGATGCGCATACCTTGGCGGTCTGACTCATCGTTCACGTTCGAGATGCCGTCGATGCGTTTCTCATTCACCAAATCGGCGATGTATTTAATCAGTTCGGCTTTGTTCACCCCGTAAGGAATTTCCGAAATGATAATCTTTTCATGCGATCCGCCTGTTTCAATCTCAGCCTTTCCACGAAGGACGATGCGTCCCTTTCCGGTTTCAAACGCATCTTTCACGCCTGCATATCCGTAAATAGTCGCTCCGGTCGGGAAATCAGGGGCTTTGATGTATTGCATCAATCCCTCCACGTCGATTTCTCCCCGCGAATCAATATAAGCCATGCAACCGTCCAGCACTTCGCTCAAATTGTGCGTCGGCATATTGGTCGCCATACCTACCGCGATACCCGAAGCGCCGTTTATTAACAGATTCGGAATGCGCGTCGGCAATACAGTCGGCTCTTTCAGCGTATCATCAAAGTTCAGTTGGAAATCTACGGTATCTTTATCTATGTCCCGGAGCATTTCTTCTGCCAGCTTGCTCAAGCGCGCTTCCGTGTAACGCATGGCAGCCGGGCTGTCGCCGTCTACCGAACCGAAGTTTCCTTGACCGTCCACCAACGTATAGCGCATGGACCAAGTCTGCGCCATGCACACCATCGCATATTAAACAGACGAGTCTCCGTGCGTGTGATATTTCCCTAAAACTTCACCCACGATTCTTGCCGATTTTTTATAAGGTTTGTCGGAGGTATTCCCCAATTCATTCATCCCATATAAAATACGACGATGAACCGGTTTAAAACCATCCCTGACATCCGGAAGGGCACGCGCGACAATCACCGACATCGAATAGTCGATATAGGCCGACTTCATCTCTTCCTCGATGTTTATCTTAATAATTCTGTCTTGATCAATCATTTAATCTTTATTTTTTTACACTCTATATCTTTCTTCTCAAAAAGTACGCTAAGGTACGCTTTTTCCTTATTTCGCAAAAGTTTTTGGCATGAAATGTTTGTTTCCTGCACAAAATTTGTTCTGCCGCCCGGATGTAAACCTGCTTACTTCCGCAGCTATTCTTAAAACGCCGCCGGTGATTGTAAAAACAGCGTCGGCGTTTATACAATCAACCACGCTGATTATACAAACGCCGCCGCTGATTCAAGAAAAGATGGTGAATTGCCCGAAAAGATGTTACGGGCGGTTGGACTTTTGTTTGCAGCGAAGATAACTAAAAAAAGCATGTCGGACGACCCGGTCAGCCATTTTTAAGGGTAAAGAAATGGCATGAATTTTGTGGGAAGTAAGAAAGAGTTTATTACATTTGCACGCTATACATTATATAATATGAAAAATAACTATTCAAAAAGATTGATGGACGTGCTCGAATATAGCCGCGAGGAGGCCGCACGGCTTCAGAATAGCTATATCGGGCCGGAACATCTGATGTTAGGTATCATTCGAGATGGCGAAGGGAAAGCCATGGAGATTTTACACGGGTTGAATGTAGACGAGAGGGATGTCAAAAAGAGAATCGAAGAAGAAATCAAAAATACGTGTGAGACGGAAGAGGCCGTCCAGCACAACATCACTGTCAGCAAGACGACAGAACGCGTATTGCGGATGAGCATGTTGGAATCTCGGCTCTTCAAAAAAGAAGAGACCGACACCGAACATTTGCTTTTGGCGATTTTGAAAGAGGAATTCAACGTGGCCGCCAAGGTATTGAACGAGGCAGGCATCACATACAGGAACGTGTACAGTTATCTGGTCAGTGAGAACGGATTGCGGCAACCGGACATGGTAGAGGAAGCCGAAGAAATCCAAAGCGGATATACGGACGACGAGGAGGAAGAGGATGAAGATTATCCTTCGCGCCGGGACCCCTCCCGCTCCTCCTACTCCGGTGGTTCGTCTGCCCAAAACAAGTCGACAAACGATACGCCGGTCTTGGACAATTTCGGTACGGACATGACACGTGCCGCGGCGGAGCACAGGCTGGATCCGATTGTCGGCCGCGAAAAAGAGATTGAACGGTTGGCGCAAATCCTGAGCCGGCGAAAGAAGAACAACCCGATATTGATTGGCGAACCGGGGGTCGGTAAGTCGGCCATCGTCGAAGGGTTGGCGTTGCGTATCGTCGAGCGTAAGGTGTCGCGCATCCTGTTCGACAAGCGCGTCATCAGTCTGGACATGGCCTCCATCGTGGCAGGCACGAAATATCGTGGGCAGTTTGAAGAGCGCATCAAGGCCATCTTGAACGAATTGGCCAAGAATCCCAATATCATCCTTTTCATCGACGAAATTCATACGATTGTGGGAGCCGGTTCGGCCTCCGGTTCGATGGATGCGGCCAATATGCTGAAGCCGGCTTTGGCACGGGGCGAAATACAGTGCATCGGTGCGACGACCCTCGACGAGTATCGGAAGAACATCGAAAAGGATGGCGCATTGGAGCGTCGTTTCCAGAAGGTAATCGTCGATCCGACAACCGCAGAAGAGACGTTGCAGATACTGCAAAACATCAAAGACCGGTACGAGGAACACCACAACGTGAATTATACCCCCGAAGCGTTGCAGGCCTGTGTCAAACTGACAGAACGTTACATCAGTGACCGGAACTTCCCCGACAAGGCAATCGACGCCTTGGACGAAGCCGGTTCGCGTGTACATGTATCAAACATCAGCGTCCCGAAACACATCGAAGAGCTTGAAGCCAAGATAGAAGCAACCAAAAACGAGAAATTGGCGGCGGTCAAATCGCAGAATTTCGAGTTGGCGGCCAGCTTCCGCGACAAAGAACGTCAATATCTGTTGCAGCTCGATGCCGCCAAAGCGCGTTGGGAAGAAGAGTTGCAGGAGCATCGGGAAACCGTCGACGAGGACAAAGTGGCCGAAGTGGTTGCCATGATGTCGGGCGTCCCGGTTCAGCGCATTGCCAAGGCAGAAAATGTCAAACTGCTCGAAATGACCGAAAGCCTGAAGAAAAAGGTAATCGGACAGGACGAGGCCGTCAACAAAGTGGTCAAAGCCATCCAACGAAACCGCGTTGGGCTGAAAGATCCGAACAAACCGATTGGCACATTCATGTTCTTGGGGCCGACCGGCGTCGGGAAAACGCATCTGGCCAAGATGTTGGCCGAATACCTGTTCGATTCGTCCGACGCATTGATTCGTATTGACATGAGCGAATACCTCGAAAAGTTTGCCGTGACGCGCCTGATTGGAGCCCCTCCGGGATATGTCGGCTATGAAGAGGGCGGACAGCTGACCGAAAAGGTGCGCCGTAAGCCCTATTCGGTTGTCCTGTTGGACGAAATCGAGAAAGCGCATCCGGACGTGTTCAACCTTTTGCTGCAAGTGCTCGACGAGGGTCGGCTGACAGACAGTCTGGGGCGTCAGATAGATTTCAAAAACACCATTCTGATTATGACTTCCAACATCGGAACGCGGCAATTGAAGGATTTCGGGCGTGGCGTGGGTTTCCATGCCGCCGAGGGAGAACCCGACAAAGAATTCTCGCGCAGCGTCATCCAAAAGGCGTTGAACAAGGCGTTTGCCCCTGAATTCTTGAACCGTATCGACGACATCATCATGTTCGACCAGTTGGATAAAGAGGCCATACACAAAATCATTGACATTGAATTGCAAGGCATCTACAAACGGGTGGAAAGTCTGGGCTACAAACTGGAACTGACCGACGCCGCCAAAGATTTCATTGCCAACAAGGGATACGATATTCAGTTTGGCGCCCGTCCGCTGAAACGGGCTATCCAGAAATATTTGGAGGATGAAATGGCAGAAATGATTATCCGCGCTTCCGTTGGCGAAGGGGACACGATTGTGGTCGATTTCGACTCGGAAAAGCAGGAGGTTGTGACAGCGGTAAAGAAGTCGCTTGCTCCGGAAAAAGAAAATACCTCTCCAATAGCCTCTTAATCCCTTCATCGCAAGGGAGAGGCAGAAACACGAGCCACATACGACGCAAAGGTGTGGCCCGTGTTTTCTTTTTTCAAGAACTGATAACTTGTCAGACTTTCCTGCCATTTTGTTGATTTGGCACTGTTTTTGCTCATGCCAAACGGGTGTGTAACCATCCGAAGACAAAAGCAAATAACAAAATAAAAGATAACATATTTATGGCAAAACAAGGAAACATAGGGGTTACAAGTGAGAACATATTCCCGATTATCAAAAAGTTCTTGTATAGTGATCACGAAATTTTTCTTCGTGAATTGGTGTCAAACGCAGTTGATGCAACCCAAAAGTTGAAAACGCTTGCTTCAGTAGGCGAGTTCAAGGGTGAATTGGGCGATTTGGCCATCCATGTCAGCTTCGATAAGGAAACCATCAAGATTTCAGACCGGGGTATCGGTATGACAGCCGAAGAAATCGACAAATACATTAATCAGATTGCTTTCTCCGGCGCAGAAGAGTTTGTCGAGAAATATAAGAACGATGCCGCAGCCATCATCGGCCACTTCGGGTTGGGCTTTTACTCCTCGTTCATGGTATCTAAGAAGGTCGAAATCGTTACGCGCTCCTACAAAGAAGGGGCAGTCCCGATGAAATGGAGTTGCGACGGTACACCGGAATATACGCTCGAAGAGACCACCAAGGAGGATCGCGGAACCGATATTATCCTTTACATCGACGATGAAAACAAGGATTTCTTGAATAAGGAAAAAATCAACGGACTGTTGACCAAATTCTGTCGTTATTTGCTTATACCGATTGCTTTCGGAAAAAAACAGGAATGGAAAGACGGGAATTATGTCGATACAGACCAAGACAACATCATCAATGATGTACAACCGGCATGGGTACGCAAACCGAGCGAGCTGAAAGAGGAAGATTACAAGAAATTCTACCAGGAACTGTATCCGATGTCCGACGAACCGCTGTTCTGGATTCATCTGAATGTCGATTATCCGTTCCATCTGACCGGTATCCTTTATTTCCCACGTATCAAGAGCAACATTGATTTGCGGCGAAATAAAATCCAGTTGTATTGCAATCAAGTTTTTGTAACCGATTCGGTAGAAGGAATCGTTCCAGAATTCCTGACCCTGCTGCATGGTGTACTCGATTCGCCGGATATTCCGCTGAATGTTTCCCGTTCTTATCTGCAAAGCGACCAGAACGTGAAGAAGATTTCCAACCACATCATGAAGAAGGTCGCCGACCGGCTGGAAGAAATCTTCAAGAACGACCGGGCACAATTCGAAGAAAAATGGGACAGCCTGAAGCTCTTTATCCAATATGGCATGTTGAGCGAAGAGAAGTTCTATGACCGCGGCATCAAATTTACGCTGCTGAAAGACGTGGACGGGAAATATTACACCTACGACGAGTATAAGACACTGATCAGCGCCAACCAGACAGATAAAGACGGCACACTGATTTATCTCTACACGACCAATGCCAACGACCAATACAGCTATATCCAAGCAGCCAAAGACAAAGGCTACAATGTCTTGATTATGGATGGTCAGCTGGATGTCCACGCCATCAGCCAATTCGAACAGAAATTCGAGAAAACGCGTTTTGTTCGTGTAGACGGCGACACCATCGACAATTTGATTCGCAAGGAAGACGCCAACAAGGTGACGCTCGACGAAGAGCAGAAGACAGCTCTCCAAGAGATGTTCAAGAGCCAACTGCCCAAACTGGAGAAAACCGAATTCATCGTCACTTTCGAGGCCATGGGCGCAGAGGCCAATCCGGTTATGCTGACGCAGAGCGAATACATGCGCCGTATGCGCGAAATGTCTGCCATGCAGCCTGGCATGTCTTTCTACGGTGAAATGCCCGAAAGTTACAGTCTGGTGCTGAACACAGACCATGAACTGGTCAAACGGATACTCAACGAAGAAGAGGCCGCTTGCGCCGAAAAGCTGAACCCGATTGTGGCCGACCTGAAAGGCTGGAAAGCCCGTCAAGCCGATTTGCGCGACGCACAGAACAAAAAGAAAGAGGAGGAAATCACGGCGGAAGAAAAAGAGGATATGACGAATACGAACAAGAAAATAGACGAACTGGTCGCTCAACGCGATGGTATTCTCTCCGACTATGCCGCTTCCAACAAGTTGGTCAGCCAGCTCATTGACCTTGCCCTCTTAGCTAACGGCATGCTGAAAGGCGAAGCATTGAGCCGCTTCATCAAACGCAGCGTGCAGATGATTGGATAAAGACAACGAAATCTTTCCATTTGATAGAATAAAAACGAGGCATCCGCCTGTCGCTCTTCGGGGGTGAATAGGTGGATGCCTTGTTTATTATGTATAACGAATGTTTGCAGCCTCGAAAAATAACGACTACATTTGAACACGTTTTGCAATGAAGGTACAAAGATGAAGAAAATAGTGATATTGACGTGCTTACTGCTTGTGGTGGGGACTATCGGGCATGCCCAGAAGGTAGGACTCGTTTTGAGCGGCGGCGGAGCAAAGGGGGCTGCCCATATCGGAGTCATCAAGGCGTTGGAAGAAAACGGCATTCCGATTGATTATGTCGCGGGGACTTCCATCGGGGCAATTGTAGGTAGCCTGTATGCAATCGGATATACCCCGGAGGAAATGGTGGAATTGATGCTGTCGGATGATTTTTTCTACTGGCAAACGGGAATCGTCGAAAGTAAATATCAATATTACTTCATGCGTCCGGACGATACGCCTGAATTTGGCCATTTCTCGATTGACATGACCGACTCGTTGCAGGTAAAGGCCAATTTCCTGCCGCAAAGCCTGATTAACCCGATTCAGATGAACCAGGCCTTCATGGCGCTTTTTTCGCCGGCGACGGCCAAAGCCGGTTGGAATTTTGACAACCTGTTTGTCCCTTTTCGTTGTGTAGCTTCCGATATATATGGTAAAAAGGCGATTGTTTTCAAAAACGGCGACTTGGGTGATGCTGTACGCGCATCAATGACTTTCCCTTTTGTCTTCCAGCCTATTTGGAGAGACAGCGTACCGATTTTTGACGGGGGAATTTATGACAATTTCCCGGTCGGACCACTCAAAGAGGCTTTTCATCCGGACTTTATATTCGGTTCGGCCGTAGCAGGAGGCGACAACAAACCGTCTTCGAATGTCTACAATCAATTGGAAACGATGATCATGCAAAAGACAGAATATGACGTGTCTGAGGAGGATGGGATGATGCTCCAATTCAATTTTCCGGACGTGTCTTTACTCGATTTCCAACGAGCCCGCGAATTGATGGACATCGGGTATAAACGGACAATGGCCGTCATGGACTCTATCAAGGCACGTGTTCCTCGACGTGTGACGCCAAGCGAACTCCACAAACGCAGGGTGGCCTACAAAGAGGAACTTCCCCCGCTTATTTTCCAGAATATTTATATCACAGGAGTGAACGATGCACAACGAAAATATATCGAGTCGCAATTGGATATTAACCGCTCATTTTCAATGGAAGAGTTCAAACGGGCCTATTTCAAGATGTTGACTTTCTCCAAAATTAAAGAAATCATTCCTCACGCTGTCTATAACCGAAAAGAAAAAACATTCGACCTCTATTTGGACGTGACGATGAAAGAGGAAATCAAAGTCGGTTTTGGCGGGAACGTCTCTTCCTATCAGGCTAATCAATTGTTTTTAGGCTTAGGCTACCAATATTTGGGGCGGTTTGCGGCCGACGTCAATGCGAATTTTCAGGTGGGCAACTCTTTTAGCGGTGTCATGCTCAACGGGCGGATTTATTTGCAGACGAAAATTCCGACTTATCTCAACTGGCAGGGCAGTTTTTCGGAGAAGAAATATGCAGAAAGTCAATCGCTGTTTTATGAAGATGTATTGCCGGCGTTTATCCGCCAGAAAGAATTGTACACCAAAATCAAACTGGGATTCCCGTTCCTGAATCGGGCCAAGGCGGAGATTGGTTTCGCGTATGGAAGGCTGAACGATTACTATTTTCAGACCTCTGATATGACGTTTTCCAATGCGGTTGCCGACCATAGCTGGTACGACCTATTTGCTGGATCGCTCAACATCGAGCGCAACTCGTTGGACTTCAAGCAGTATCCGACCTCGGGAAGACGCCAATCCCTGTCTGCGCAATATGTCACGGGAAAAGAAAGTTACCGCCCCTCTCCTACTTCCGGCTTGGAAGCAATTGAGGGGAAGACACATAGCTGGCTGCAATTGAAAGGACAATGGGAGCAATACTTGTCGCTGAGTTCGCATCTCAATTTGGGGCTGACGGGAGAAATGGTGCTTTCCAGTAAAAACCTGTTGAACAATTATACGGCATCGGTGTTACAGGCTCCGGCATTTACCCCTACGCCGCATAGCAAGATTGTCTTTAACGAGGCTTTCCGTGCCAACCAATATGTGGCAGTCGGGCTTTCCCCGATTTGGAAATTCAGCCGGTTGCTCCATTTCCGTTTGGATATGTACGGATTTGCCCCACTCTATGAAATCCGAAAAGAGGAACATCGGGAAAACGGCCGCTATACCGCACTCCCCTATTATGGCAAATTTCTCCATTCCTTCAAGTATATGGGGGAAGCGGCGCTTGTCTTGCAACTGCCTTTTGCCAGCATCAGCCTATATGCAAATGGTTACAGCTATCCATCCCAAAATTTTAACTTCGGATTAAATATTGGTTATCTGATATTTAGCCCGAAGATGTTAGATTAATGTATAAAAAAGATTCCAAAAGGCTTGCAATTAAAAAAGAATGTGCTACCTTTGCACACGAAATCAAAAGAAGCAAGGCTCGTTAGCTCAACTGAATAGAGCATCTGACTACGGATCAGAAGGTTATAGGTTTGAATCCTATACGAGTCACACTTTATACGCGAAATGGCTCGCTAGCTCAACTGAATAGAGCATCTGACTACGGATCAGAAGGTTATAGGTTTGAATCCTATGCGAGTCACCCGAAGGAGAACGGCGACCGTTCTCCTTTTTTTATGCAACATCGTTCCCTTCCTAATGAATTAATGCTTATCTTTACCACCTAAAAACGGAAATACAATATAAACGATAAATATATGTTTAGTAAAGAGACTTACAAGGTCCGCAGGGCCAAATTGAAACAGACGGTCGGTTCTGGTCTGCTGCTGTTTCTCGGTAATGATGAATCCGGAATGAACTATGCTGACAATACGTATCATTTCCGGCAGGATTCGACTTTTCTTTATTTCTTTGGATTGCCTTACGCCGGATTGGCAGCAGTCATTGATATTGACAACGACAGGGAAATCATTTTCGGAGATGAATTGACTATCGACGCCATCGTCTGGATGGGGACGCAACCGACCTTGCGGGAAAAAAGTGAGGCTGCCGGAATTACGGAGGTACGCCCATTCAAGGAAATCGAAAGTTATTTGAAAAATGCCCAACAAAAAGGACAAACCATTCACTACTTACCTACATACAGAGCTGAACACCAAATCAAATTATTCCATTGGTTAGGAATCGTTCCAGGAGCAGAAAAGCCATCCGTTCCCTTCATCATGGGCGTGGTAAACCAGCGTAATTACAAAAGTGAAGAAGAGATTGCAGAGATTGAAAAGGCCTGTATCGTGACGGCTGACATGCACTTGGCAGCCATGCGGACCGTCCGTCCGGGGATTCGCGAATGTGAAGTGGCAGCAGCGGTATCCGAAGTGGCATACGCTCATAACTATGAGCTTTCGTTCCCGACGATTGCGACCATCAACGGACAGACGTTGCACAACCATGACCACAGCAATCTGATTAAAAGCGGTGATATGTTGTTGCTGGATGCAGGAGCGGAAACAGAAATGGGATACGCCGGCGACATGTCGTCCACCATTCCGGCTGATGCAACTTTCACGACGCGCCAACGCGAAATCTATGACATTCAAGTGGCCGCGCATGAGGCTGCCGTTGCCGCATTGCGGCCCGGTATTCCTTTTGTCGATGTCTACGAATTGGCTTGCAAGGTCATCATGGAGGGATTGAAGGACTTAGGATTCGTCAAAGGAGACCCGATGGAAGCTGTAAAGGCCGGAGCACATGCGATGTTCATGCCTTGCGGACTGGGTCACATGATGGGTCTGGATGTGCATGACATGGAGAATTTAGGCGAAGAATATGTAGGATACGGCGGACAGCCCAAAAGTACACAGTTCGGACGTAAGTCGCTTCGTTTGGGGCGTAAGCTGGAGCCCGGATTTGTCTTGACAATCGAGCCCGGCGTCTATTTCATTCCGGAGCTGATGGATCTTTGGAAGAGCCAGAACAAATTTACAGAGTTCATCAATTACGATAAGCTATTTACCTATAAAGATTTCAGCGGCATTCGAAACGAAGAGGACTATCTGATTACCGAAACAGGAGCACGCCTGTTGGGTAAGAAAATCCCGCTTCATGCTGAAGAGGTCGAGGCTGTAAGGAGAAACATATAGAAATACCGTTTTAAAGAAATAAATGATAATGCAACAAATGAAAACAAATTGTATGAAAAACGTTTTTAGTTTGTTCTTGTTAGCATCTGCTTTTGCATGTACACAAGAAAAAGTAGTGGAAATCACAATCAGCAACCCGTCGAGTATCGATCGGACGAATGAAATCACAGAGATTACGCAGGATGCTGTTGCCAAATTTGAGGGAGAGTCGTTTATCCTGACTGACAGCAAAGGAATGCAAGTCCCTTATCAAGTGACGTACGACCAGAAAATCATTTTCCCGGTCACTGTCAAGGCGGGTGAAAATGTAACGTATAAAATTACAGCCGGAATACCGGACACGTTTCCTACGATTACATGCGGGAAACAGTATCCGGAGCGCGTGGATGACATCGCGTGGGAAAATGACCGCATCGCTTTCCGTACTTATGGACCGGCTCTGCAAGCAACCGGCGAAAAGGCTTACGGTTGCGACATCTGGGTGAAATGTGTTTCCGAGCCGGTTGTCCAATTGCGTTACGATACCGAACTGAATCCGGAAACAAAGGCTAAAATCGCCGAGCTGCGCAAAACCGACCCGAAAGCAGCTCAACAGTTAGCCGAAGCAACCACTTATCACATTGACCACGGAAACGGATTGGATTACTATAAAGTAGGTCCGACGTTAGGAGCCGGAACCTCTGCATTGCTGGCAAATGACTCCATCGTCTATCCGTATTGCTATAAAGATTTTCAGGTGTTAGACAATGGCCCGCTGCGCTTCACGGTTAAACTGGTTTATAACCCATTGACCGTAAAAGACAACAACAATGTCGTCGAAACACGTGTGATCTCATTGGACGCAGGCTCGCAAATGAACAAAGTTTCCATCGCGTATGCCAATCTGACGGAAGCCACTCCGCTTGTTACGGGTATCGTGATGCACGCGCCCAGTGAAGATTTTCAAGCCGATGCAGCCAAAGGATACATCGCTTACGCCGACCCGGCAGATCCCACGAACGGCCAGACTTTCATCGCCGCCGTTTTCCCGGGAAAGCTGAACGACGCGAAAGCGGTCAAGTTCTCTGATGCAGAAAAGGCTGAACGGGGAGCCGAAGGGCACGTCTTAGCTTACGGCACTTACAACCCGGGCGACACTTATACCTATTACAGCGGAGCCGGTTGGAGCAAATGGGGTTTCAAAGACGCTGCCGCATGGTATAATTACGTACAACAGTTTGCCCAAAAGCTGCAAGAACCGTTGACGGTAACGGTGAAATAAGTAACCGGAAGAATACAAAAAGAGCCGGAAGGGAGATTTTCTCTTTTCCGGCTTTTTTTGTAACTGTTTTTATAACTGCTCTATTTTGAATCCCGCCTCTTTGACGGCGGAAATAATGGCATCCGGTGCAACCTCTGCGCTTACCGTCAACACTTTGTTCGGATCTTTCAAGTCGATCGACCATGCGTCCGACGCCATCAACTTGTTCAATTTCTCGCCAATGGCAGCCACGCAACCGCCACATTTGGCATTTGTCTTAAACTTCAATGTTTCCATCTTTTATCTATCTTATTTAATTTGTTATTTGATAAATTTCAACCGTAAACTATTCAACACAACCGAAACGGAGCTGAATGCCATCGCCGCACTCGCCAGCATCGGATTCAGCAACAACCCGTTCACCGGATATAAGACTCCGGCAGCCAAAGGGATACCAATCATGTTATAAATAAACGCCCAAAACAGATTCTGGTGAATCAGGCGCACCGTCTGCCGGGAGAGTCGGATGGATTCAGGCAGTAACAACAAATCGGACGTCATGAGTGTGACCATCGCCACGTCCATCGCAATATCCGTCCCCTTCCCCATCGCAATGCTGACATCCGCCCGAGCAAGGGCTTGCGAATCGTTGATGCCGTCGCCCACCATCGCCACGCAACGTCCCTGTTGCTGGAGGGAAACGATATACGCCTCTTTGTCGGCAGGCAGCACTTCCGCCTTGAAATGCCGGATGCCCAACTCATTAGCCACCCGCTCCGCCGTCTGACGGCCATCGCCTGTAAGCAGATGCACCTCAATGCCTTGCTCGGTCAGTTCGCGCACAGCTTCGCCCGATGTTGGTTTGATGCGATCCGAGACAGCCAAGACCGCCAAAAGCCGGGCATCGCACCCGTAATAAACAACACTTTTTCCCATTTCTTGCCACTCGGACACCTGTTGATGCGCTGTGGCTGAAAGCGTTGCCCGGAATTGTTCCAACAGCCCCCTGTTACCGACCCAATAGTTTTTTCCGCCTGCACAAACCCGCACGCCGCGTCCCGTCAGGCTCTCAAAATCGTCCAACGCACAACCCTTTGCTCCGTTCGTTTCTGCCCAGCAGAGAATGGCTGAAGCCAACGGGTGTTCCGATTTCTGCTCGGCTGCAAACAAAATATCCAACACGCCCGTTTCTGCCGAATCCTCCCAATGCACATCTGTGACGACGGGCACGCCCTCGGTCAATGTCCCCGTCTTGTCCAATACGATTGTGTTCACTTTACACAGATTCTCCAAAGCGAAAGCATCTTTTATCAAAATATGCCGTTCGGCTGCCTTCCCCATGCCGACCATGAGTGCCGTCGGTGTCGCCAACCCGAGTGCACACGGACAAGCAATCACCAAAACGGATACGGCCGAGAGCAACGCATAGGAGAAATAGGCCTCTCCTCCGATTGTCAGCCAACAAACAAAAGTAACCACCGAAAGCAGCACCACGACAGGCACAAAAATGCGGCTGATTTTATCCACAATCCGCTGCACCGGAGCTTTACTTCCCTGTGCCTCCTGCACCATCCGCACGATTTGGGACAACACCGTTCGGCTTCCCACGCCCGTCGCCTCCATCGTGAAAGCCCCTTTCTGGTTGATGGTTCCCGCCATCAAGCGGTCTCCCGCCCTCTTTTCCACCGGAATCGGTTCGCCGCTGAGCATACTTTCATCCACCGCCGATGCTCCTTGCAGCAACGTCCCGTCGACCGGTATTTGTTCGCCCGGGCGGACGCTGACGATGTCGCCTACCCGAATCCAAGCAATCGGAACTTCGCTCTCTTCGCCATCTACTACCCGATGAGCCGTTTTGGGCTGCAATCCCATCAATCCGCGAATCGCCGACGAAGCGCTGTTCTTCGCCCGCTCTTCCATCAGCTTCCCGGTCAGCACAAAGGCGATAATGACGCCCGATGCCTCAAAGTAAACATGCGGTTCCAACCCTTTCGCCAACCAAAATTCCGGAAAAACCACGTTGAAAAGGCTGAACAAAAAGGCAATCGACGTACTGAGCGCAACCAATGTATCCATATTCGCGCTCCCTTTCCATGCGTGACGCAGGCCGGCGACATAAAACGTGCGTCCGAAAAACAGCATAATCGCCAGCGCCAGCCCCATCATCGCCCAACGGGCAGCAGCTACATCGGCAAACCCCATGCCCAACAGGGCAAGCGGAATCGCCAAGCACCACGCCCCGACGGTATTCCGTTTCAATTGCTTGTAATGCTTGCGCGTCCTCTCCTCCTGCGCCGCAAGCGGGTCTTCCGTTTCGACGACCAAATCATATCCGGCAGCCTGTACGGCCTCCTGTATCGCCTGCAGGGTAATCCGTTCGGGGTCATAGGTGACGGTCAGCGTGTTGGCGGCAAAATTCACTGACGCCGTTTCCACGCCCGCAAGTCCCCGAACCGTTTGCTCCACGTTGCTCGCACAAACCGCGCAACTCATATCCAATACAGGCACAACCTTTGTTTCCATCTTCTTATATATGCTTTTTTGTTTCGACAGGGCAAAGATAGGATTTATTGCGTGCAACCGAGTCGCAAACCGAGAACTTGTTTGCGACCTATGCAAAACTTGTTCCGGAGCCCGGAGATAAACTTGCTCTTCCTTGCTCTTATTCTTAAATCAACGACGGCGATTCTATAAACAGCGTCGCTGATTATAAAAACAATAACGCTGTTTGTAAAATCGCCGACGCCGTTTTAATTATAGGACGAATGTTGGCACAAAAGATTTCCCGGATAGATTTATTTATGGAAGATGGACTATTATTTAACACGCGAATATGCGACCTTTGCCATGAGTAATCGAATTACAAAACAAATTAAAAACAATAGCGTATGATACTTGATTCAATAAAAAACACGCAGCATGTAGAGAACTTGCATCCTTTGTTCAAAAAAGCGTTTGACTACATCAAAACGACCGATTTTTCCAAAATGGCAGACGGGAAATATGAACTGGAAGGTTCGCGCCTGTATGTAAACGTTTCCAGCATTTTCGGGAAAGAGATGAAAGATGCTGTCATCGAGACGCATAAGAAATACATCGATATCCAAATGCCTCTTTTGGGCGTCGAAATCATCGGTTGGAAACCGGGGAGCGAGTTGCAGGAAGAATCGGCTCCTTATAACGAAGAGAAGGACATCGCCTTCTACATCGACCAGCCTACGGCTTATACGCGGATTTATCCGGGACAATTCGCCATTTATTTCCCCGAAGACGGTCACGCGCCGGGAATCGGACAAGGGAACATCCGTAAAGTGATTGTCAAAGTGCAGGTAGAACCTTGATAGGGTTGCAAAAAGGGAAACAAAAAAGTCATACCGAAGGCAAACAGCTTCGGTATGACTTTTTTATTCAGAGATGCTTTCCGTTATTTGATGGCGTGCATCACCAATAGCGGTGTATCGGTATGGAACAACATTTTGTGTGCAATAGACGGATTGAACATCCGTGCCAACACGTTCCGGCGATAAGTGCTCAAAGCGATTACATCTATCTGCTTGTCACGAACGAACTTTTCTACTGCCAGCAGTAAATCTCCGTCGTCCAATACGGTATGCGTGATATGCGCTTCCGGATATTGCCGCAACAGATAATCCTGAATACCGGCAAGGCGAATCTCGTTCCACTCGTCGTGGCTGGTCGAGATATTGAACAAATGGATATGCACATCTTTGTAAGACCGGATGACGGACATGAACTCATCAAAAGCAAGCAAATCGCGCTGGTTGAAAGAGGTGGCAAAAGCAATCTCCTTCGCGTCGGCCAAATCGTGGAACGGCACGTGCTCCGGAATAGCCAACACCGGCACGCGGTTGACCTCTATCACTTCTCCGGTTACGCTGCCTATCAAATCCATGTCTTTCTTGCTCTTTCCCCGCGTTCCCATCACAATCAAAGTGGGATGATTTTCATTGCTGTAAGCGATGATTTCTTCTTCGGGCAATCCCTCGCGAAGCTCATAATCATAATCGACATTCGGCAGTTCACCGGCTGCCATCTTGCTGTTAAGCGTCTCACACAGATGGTTCATATCGCCCGAAACCACTTTCATGGCACTCTGCACGGCCTCTTCTTCTTCCATCTGGTAAGCCATCGTCTCTCCCAAAGGAATGGTCGACGGAATGTGGGGAGTAAAATAGACGTGCAGCAGCTTCACTTTGGCCCCGATAGCATCTGCATAGTGAAAGCCTAACTCACAAGCCTTGTAGGAATAGTCGGAAAAATCGACCGGAATCAACACCCTTTTCTCCTGCGGAGCAGCGGGTTGCGTCTTCGGTTCCTTCTCTTCTTTCAGCCATTGCATGTCTTCAATGACGCGCAGCGCATGAGGCAGGTCGCTTTCCTTAATCCGCACACGAACGCCTGCTGAAATGACAGGTTGAATCTGATTTACATTATGAATGTACACTTCAATGCCCTCTGTTTCCAATATCGTTTTGAGAATCTGCGCCTTCTCATACGTATGAATGGCTAATGTAACTAACTTGTCTTCCATCTTATCCTCCTGTTTTTATGAATGAAACAATTGAATGCAACAAAAAGTTTGCAAAAAGTCCCATAGCTTACTTTTACATGTTCAGCTATGGGACTTCCCTAAAAATCGTTTTTACGCACTTGGTATTTCAGAAGCATCCTCTTTTTCTGCCAATATCTGCAAGGCGCGCTCATAAATGGTCGTATCATCCAAAACAACCAGTCCGCCGTCCGGCCCCGGCTCGATATGGATTCCGCAACTCTTACCGTCCGTAAAATTATGTCCGCCGAAGTAATTGCGAACCGTTTCTACTGAAATGCCCAATTCATCGGCAATACGGTGACTACTTCCATCCGGCAAGCTGTCTTTCAGCCTGCGCAGTTCATTAAATGTAATTGTCTTCGTCATGGTTTCCCTTTTTTACAGGTTTATATTCTATTTGATGCTTCGAACTTAGGCATTAAAAATCAGACCTGCAAATTATTGGGGCATTAATAATTATGCTTTACGACATACCTTTAATCGCGGAGAAGTGCGACCAGCGGTTCGTTGAAGATGATAATCAACAGCACGGTGGCATATATTGCATAGATAATGAGGTGAATACGCCTTTTAGAATAAGCAGGGAAAGCACCGAATGACTCCACAGGCAACCACTTCGAACGGACAAACAGATAGAGCCGATAGACCACATATCCAAACAAAATGCCGACAACCATGCCCGGCACCACGTCCGAAATGAAATGAACACCTAAGTAAATACGCGTATAAGCCGTCAAGGTAGCCCACAAAAAGAGGGTCCATCCGAACCACCGGTTTTTCATAATCAAAGCCATCAACGTCGCAAAGCCAAAAGCGTTCGCCGCATGGCTGGAGATGAAGCCGTAAAGTCCGCCCCGATAATTGAATACGGTCTTCACCTGTTCCATAAAATCAGGATGATGCGTCGGCCGGAAGCGTGTAAACAAGGGCTTGCAGACGTGAGATGCAAATTGGTCGCACAAGAGGACAACCAACGCGATGGCCAAAATGATAAGCAATGATTCCCGCCAATTCTTTTTATACACCAACACGCCTATAATCAGTACCGCCAAGGGCAACCACACCTCTTTTCCCGTATAAAGCCACATGAAACGGTCCAAAAAGGCCGAATCGCTGCCGTTTAGCGCAAAAAACGCATCGTGCTCATAAAGGAGTATTTTTTCAATCATACGGTTCTATGCAAATTCGTATAAACGGGATTTCAATCTCTCAAATCACTTCGATGTCTTTACTCGGCATCCAGCCCACGTTTCCATCTTCCATCTCGATTTCGCTCCATTCGCCTAATTTACTTTTGACGGAGACTTTTGTCCCTTCATGCAGGATGAAAAGATCTGTACCGCTTGCGTCCGGCGAACTCTTTACCGTCACTGTGGGAGCGAAAACAATGGCATCCTGCCGATTTACCAACTCTTTTTTCTGGTTATGAGCAAAGAGATTAAATAAAATGACCAAGACCAGACAGCACAATCCCACATAAAAACTCACCTTTTTCAGGCGCATCCATTTCGAGAAGAAAAACATGGCCAAGCAACCGATAAACAGCAGAAAACAGACGATTCCGGCCTTTGCCCAAGAATCGGCCGCACCTCGATTCTGCAACTGGTCGAACCAGCGATACAGGAAAAATTCACCCACAGGCTCGATTTTATCAATGGCTTTCTGGCGGGCCATTTGCAAGTTGAAGCGGATGTCCCCGTCTCCCGGGTCTAACAACAACGCACGTTCATAATTCAAGATGGCCGGTGCGACTTGATTGGATTTGTAATAAGCATTTCCCAAATTATAATAAATATCGGCCGATTCTCCATACGTTTCCAACAGCCCCTCATAGAGTTCGATTGCCTTCTTGTAATCCTCTTTCGTATAGGCCGATTCGGCTTCCTTAATGGCCTCTTCTTGTGCCCATAAACCGGTTACAATCAATTGCGTCAGGAAGAAAAACAAAATCCGTCTCATCTGTATACTTGTTTTCATCATTTTTACTTTTTAATGGTATTTTCCATCTTTCCGATGGCATCTATTGTCTGTTCATATAACTTGTCCATCGCATCCGAAGCCTGTGCCGGTGCATAACGGGCAAACTCGCAGGTATTCAGGATGTCCATAAATTCACTGATTAAAGACTCGTCCACGCCATACTTCGCCAGCTCGGCTTCCACATTGTCTTTCGTCAGATTCGCCAGCGGGATGCTTAACTTATCGCTCAAATAGCCCCACAAAGCACGCAGCACTTCGTCATAAAATTCTTCTTTCTTGTTTTCTTTCAACAATTTACCTGCATTCTTCAAACGTTTGACAGCGGTTTTATTGGCCTTCTTCGTGCGGACTAAGGCAATATTCGCATTTTCTTTCACCTGCTTACGGTAAATGATGAAGAAGATGACGAAAAGTACCACCGGAATGATATAGCACAGATAGAATGCCAAAGAACCAAAGAACATTTCGTCGCGTGGGACAAAACGAATCGAATTTACTTTCAAATAACGAATGTCCTTTCCTAAATATTTGACGCTTTCCTTGTTACTGAAATTGGATACAACTGGAGCATTCCCGCCTCCTTGTCCCTGCTCTACATGCAATTTGTAAGGACCGGAAGTAAGCGTTTTATACGCGCCGCTCTTCGTGTCAAAATAGGAAAAGGCAATGGCCGGTATTTCAAAATCACCTGCATAGCGCGGGATGGCCATGTATTCAATCGTTTTTGTCCCTGTCGAACCACCGGTTGTCGTTTTGATATTGGTTTCGACCTTGGGATCATAAATATCAAAATCGTTCGGGAATTCGACCTCCGGATTCTTCAACAGCTTGACGTTTCCGTTACCCGAAATCACGACTTTGACGGTCACGGCTTCGTCCGTTTTCACCTTTTCGGTACTGATGGAAGAGGTCATGGTGAAATTTCCCACTCCGCCGGAGAAGGAGGCCGGTTTACCGGAAAGCAACGGCTTTACGTCCACCGTCACTGCGGAAATAGGCACTGTCTTGTTTACATCCACATAGCCAGCGTCTTCAAAGAAATCAAAAACGCTTCTCGGCCGGCGCGATTGTACTTGTACCCGGAGGGCAACGTCCAGACTCCCGCTGGGTATCGTGATTTTCCCGGAACGTTGCGGGAAAAGAACCGATTGCCTTACAACAAACGTCCCATAATTTTTCCCGTTATAATTCTCCAAAGTCAATTGACGATTCGTGGGCAATTCTACATCTTGCGTCAGGAATCCTTCAAACTCGGGCAGCTTGATTTGGTTAATCCCTACCACATTTGTTTTCCTCGGGTTCGCATACAGTTTATAGGTAACCAAAAAGCCCTCTTGTTCATAGACGCTTTTCTTTGAAATAACGGCCGTAATGAACAAATCATCTTTTCCGATGGCGGAAGTGGACGAATTGCCATTTCCCCCCTGCGCAGCGGCTTCGTCTGCCTTATCGGGCGGAAGCACTTTGATCTTTACGGCATTTGAGGTGTAATTTGCATTATTCACCTTAATCGTTGCCGGGGCAATCGTGAAAGTACCCTCTTTTTTCGGTTGCAGAATATAAGTAAAAGTCAGGGAGGTTTCCGTACTCATCTTCCCATTCAACACCTGCGTACTCATGCTTGTAGAGGTGGACGGTCCAATCAATACCTCAAAATCCGTTATTTCCGGTATCCGCAAATCTTTACCTTCGGCGTTCACCGTATACGACAATCTAAACGTTTCTCCCATGATAACAGCTTCTGGAGCAGAAGCCTTGAATGTAATCTCGTCTGCACGAGTCCCTACTCCGAACGTTGTTATAAGGAGCAATAAGAAAACCAATTTTCTCATTATCTATCTCTTATTTACTGTTTTTTATTTTACCATTCTTTCTCTGTCCGACGACGCTGCTGTTGCTGGGCTTGCGCTTTCTTTACTTTCTCTTGCGTATCCTTCTCGTCTTGGAGGAATGCGTCTAAGAGTTGTTGCGCATTGTCTTTACTCATCTGCTCGTTCGGCTGTTGCTGCTGTTGTGTCTTATTTTGCTTGTTGTCATCCTGTTGTTGCTGATCCTGATTTTGTTGCTGTTGATCTTGCTGGTTCTGTTCATCTTTCTTTTCCTCTTGATTCTGATCCTTGTTCTGATCCTGATTCTGCTGCTGTTGCTGCTGGTCGTGCAACAGTTTTTGCGCCAATGCCAAGTTGTAGCGCGTTTCATCATCTTTCGGGTTCAGGCGCAGGGATTGTTTGTAGGCCTCCACACTTTTTGCATATTCTTTGTTTTGCATCCCGATATTGCCGACATTATGATACATGGCTGCCAAACGGGCTTTTCCCTCTTCGGTCTCCTTCATTTTCTCGCTTTGCCCGGCAATCAATTGGTACTGCTCGGCGGCTTCGGGAAACTTTTGCTGCTTGTACAACGCATTACCCAAATTGTAAGTTCCCTCTATCGAACGAGGATTCACCTCCAAGCTTTTCCGATAAGCAATTTCGGACTCTGTATATTTTTCTTCTCCATACAGTTTATTCCCTTCACGGACATGCTTGCGTTCTGCTTTCTGTGCCTCCGCGTTTGCCGCGCAGAGCAGAAAAGCTGCCATCGTCCATAATACGGTTTGTTGTATATGTTTCATCTTGTTCATAGCGTTAAGAAAATAATTTGACTTTCCTGAATATGCGGTTCTTCCGATCCAACGTCATGAAATCGGCAATCAAAAGAATCAGCGCCATCCAAGCAAATGTCTGAAACCGTTCATCATATTCTGAATATACTTTGCTATCCAATTCAGACTTGTTCATTTTTTCGATTTCCTTTTGCAATGCTCGAAGAGCCGAATTGGTATTGTCCGCACGCGCATAGATGCCATGTCCTGCCGCAGCAATTTCTTGGCACATCTGTTCGTTTAGCTTCGTTATCACGACATTACCTTCCCGATCTTTCATATAATTGCTATTCTCATCAATTGGAATCGGGCTTCCTTTCGGGTCACCCATACCTATGATGTTTACATGAATACCTTTTTCCGCAGCGGCTGCGGCTGCTTCTACTGCATTATCTTCGTGATTTTCTCCGTCGGTAATCAATATAATCGCTTTATCCGAAGTTTCGCTTGGGGTAAAAGAACGCATCGCCAAATTGATAGCAGCGCCAATGGCCGTACCTTGCGTAGAAACCATCGAGGGGTTAATGGATGAAAGGAACATCTTGGCCGACACATAATCGGATGTAATCGGAAGTTGCGTGAAGGCATCTCCCGCAAATACAATCAACCCCAGTTTGTCGTTCGTAAAATCATCCGTCAACCGCGACAACATCTGCTTGGCTTTTGCCAGACGGTTGGGTTGGACATCCTCTGCCAACATGGAGTTGGAAACGTCCAAACAGACCATAATCTCTACCCCTTGCCGCTTCACCGTTTCCAACTTAGAGCCGAACTGCGGTCCCGCTATCACGATAATCACCATGGCAATGGCTCCGAACAAAAGCCAAAACTTCAGGTGATGCCGTTTCGACGAAACTTCGGGCATCAACTCCGCCAGCAACTCAGGGTTGCCATACCGCTTGAGCGCTTTCCGGCGCAACCTTCTTGTATAGACATAAAACACCAACAGTGCCGGAAGCACGAATAGCAAATATAAAAATTCCGGATGTGCAAAACGAAACATAACTTACTATGGAATATTTCTTACTAACGTATTTCTTATTACTATCTCGACCAAAAGCAGAGCAAACAGCAATATCGCCCAGTTTTTATATTCTTCCTGCTTTTTGCTATATTGCTGTACGCTTATTTTCGTTTTCTCCATTTGGTCTATCTCCGAATAGATTTCTTTCAGGCTGGCGTTGTCCGTCGCACGGAAATACTGCCCACCGGTCGTTGCCGCAATCTGCTTCAAGGTCGGCTCGTCGATTTCGACATCAATGTTTTGATATTGCACCCCGAAAGCCGTTTGGAACGGATAGGGCGCCTTGCCCATCGTTCCGACTCCAATTGTGTATACCCGGATACCGAACGTCTTGGCTATCTCCGCTGCCGTTACCGGGGCAATTTCCCCTTGGTTGTTCACACCGTCGGTCAGCAGGATGATGACTTTCGATTTGGCCTGACTGTCCTTGATGCGGCTTACGGCGTTTGCCAATCCCAACCCGATGGCTGTCCCCTCATTTAGAAAACCTGTTTGGAGATCCTTAAACAGGTTCAACAAAACTGCATGGTCCGTCGTCAAGGGGCATTGTGTGAAGCTTTCTCCTGCAAAGACCACCAGCCCAATGTTGTCGTTCTGCCTTCCATTAATAAAAGAAGCCGCTACGTCTTTGGCTGCCTCCAAACGGTTCGGTTTCAAGTCCTGCGCCAGCATACTGGTCGAGATGTCCATTGCCAACACGATGTCGATACCTTCCGTCGTCGAGTTTTGCCAGCTGTTGGTCGATTGCGGGCGTGCCAGTATGACAATTAAAACAGCGATTGCCGCCATTCGCAAAACAAAAGGTACATGCCGGAGCCAAATCCGCCACGAGCGGGCTTCCGGCGCGTCGAACACTTCCGTCGACGACACCTGCAAACTGGCCTGATTCTTGCTCAATTTGTAGATGTACCACCCGATCATCGGGATGAGTAACAGTAACAAATACAGATATGTAGGATTTGCAAATACCATCTTCTTCTCTATTTAGTGTTAGAATGTTTGTCCCCGTCGCTTTGCGCTTCATCGGAGCGTAACGCTGCGCTTCGGTTGAGCGTAACGTTACGCTCAGGTTGAGCGACGCCCTGCGCTTCGGTTGAGCGTAGCGTTACGCTCGATGTGAGCGCAGCGTCTGCGTTCGATGTCGGCGCAACGTTGTCTTTTGTTTCCGGTTCAACGAGCTTTGTCTGGTTGACGAACAGGTAGGCGTTCATCATACTCAAATCGTTC
>CALUTX010000004.1 GCA_944323815.1 uncultured Parabacteroides sp.
CAGACATTCAAAAACTCTTTGACGACATTGCCCATGGGGGGTGGCAAAGGTGGTTCCGACTTCAGCCCGCGCGGAAAATCAAATGCAGAAATCATGCGTTTCTGCCAAGCATTCGTGATGGAATTGTGGCGTCACATCGGTCCGGACACTGACGTTCCGGCAGGCGACATAGGCGTAGGCGGCCGCGAAGTAGGTTACATGTACGGCATGTATAAAAAACTGGCACGCGAAAACACGGGTACTTTCACTGGAAAAGGAATGGAATTCGGCGGTTCGCTGATTCGTCCGGAAGCAACCGGTTATGGAAATGTTTACTTCCTCCTTCAAATGCTGAAGACCAAAGGTATTGACATCAAAGGCAAAGTGGTAACCGTATCCGGTTCCGGAAACGTAGCTCAATACACCGTAGAAAAATTAATCACATTGGGTGCAAAAGTTGTAACCATGTCTGATTCGGATGGTTATATCTATGATCCGGACGGCATCGACCGCGAAAAATTGGATTACATCATGGAATTGAAGAACCTGTACCGTGGACGTATCCGCGAATATGCAGAAAAATACGGCTGCAAATATGTAGCAGGTGCCCGTCCTTGGGGTGAAAAGTGCGACATCGCGATGCCAAGCGCAACCCAAAACGAATTGAATGGCGAAGATGCGAAAATGCTGCTTGCCAACGGATGTTTTGCCGTATCCGAAGGAGCCAACATGCCTTCTACTCCGGAAGCCATCGACGCATTCCAAGAAGCCAAAATTCTATATGCACCGGGTAAAGCTGCCAATGCAGGAGGTGTATCGGTTTCCGGTTTGGAAATGACGCAAAACGCACAAAAACTGAGCTGGAGCAGCGAAGAGGTAGACCAGAAGCTGCAAAGCATCATGGAGAATATCCACGAACAATGTGTCAAATATGGTACAGAAGCCGACGGATATGTAAACTATGTAAAGGGCGCCAACGTTGCCGGATTCATGAAAGTCGCCAAGGCAATGATGGCACAAGGTATTCTTTGACATATACATAAATAGGGGTTAATGATTATTCTGAAAGCGGACGAAATCCTTTAATAGGAAACGTCCGCTTTTATTTTGTCTATTTCCCAACCAAACGGATGCCTTCCGGTTCAAGCAAAGTCTGTTTCTGTTTGTAAAGTGCCCCGATAGCCTGTTTAAACGCTTTCTTGCTGCAATGAAACAAGGCGTAGATTTCATCCGGATCGCTTTTGTCATGTACAGGCAAATAACCTCCTTGAAGTTTGAGCGCCTCCCAAACCCGTCGAGCAATGCCTTCCACTCGCTGATAACCAAGCGGGACGACACTCACGTCAATTTTGTCGTCTTCACGAATTCCTTTGACATACCCTTTCAGCCGTTCCCCTTTTTCCAAACGCCGAAACACTTCATTATAATAAACCAAGCCCCAATGCAAGTTATTGACAATCACTTTATATCCGATTCCCGTTTCGTCTGCCACCAACAAATCAACCTCTTCATTTACAGCATAATCGGGCATCACATTGTTCAAATATTTATCAATCCGGGCTGAAGCGACAATCCGTTTGGAAACATGATCCAAATGCACGTACACCAAATAGTGCTTTCCTTCCCGCATCTGTACCTTTTGCTCTTTGAATGGAACCAACAAGTCCTTCATGATACCCCACTCGAGAAACGCTCCCACCTGGTTAACTGCCTTCACCTTCAAGAAACGAAACTCGCCCACTTGCGCCAAAGGCTTATCAGTCGTCGCAATCAGCCGCCCTTGATTATCGTGATAAATAAAGACCTCCAATTCGTCTCCCACTTTTCCATCAACCGGTACGTATCGAGTAGGCAACAGAATCTCAACACCCTCTCCCCCATCCAAATACATACCAAAATCCACCAATTTTACGGCCTTCAGCCGGTTCATTCTCCCAATCTCTACCATATTCAAATTCGTTTGTGGGCAAAAGTACAAGAAAACCAACTTCTTTCCTCTAAACTGGCAAATATTTTATCCATCCATGCAGCAATATATTCTTTTTTGCATCGTTATATTTGTAACAGCTCGCAGAGAGTACATTCAGATGAAATAGTTCCAATGAAAGTTGTATCTTTGCAGTTCAAAAATCGAAATACATTTTATCACGTATGAAATTGAAATATTACTTATTTGCTATTCTATGCGTATGGATGTCTGCATGTAAGACACCCAAGGACGTAACTTATTTTCAAGGAATCGACAACCTGACTCCGGAACAATTGGAAGAAATGAGCCAGAGTTATAAAATAAAGGTAGAAAGCGACGACCTTCTGTCCATCAATGTCACAGCATGGGACCCGTCAGCCGTTACCCCTTTCAATCCTCCGGTATTCGCATATGCAACCAATCCGGAAGGCGAACAACCCATCATGTCTTCACAAAATCTATATACATATTTAGTTGCCCCAGACGGGAACATCAATTTCCCTGTATTAGGAACCGTTCACGTAGCCGGACTGACACGGCAAGAAATAGCCGCAAAACTGGAAGATATGATTTCCAAATATGTAGACAATCCGTTGGTGAACGTCCAATTGCTCAACTTCAAAATCACAATGATGGGAGATGTCTCAAAACCAGGAGCTTATACAATCAAAAATGATCGAGTCTCTATCATTGAAGCCATCGGTTTAGCCGGTGATTTGCAATTGACAGCCAACCGTAAAAACATTTTAGTCATACGGGACAACAACGGGACAAAAGAGACCTGCCGGTTAGACATTACAGACCCGGCAATCTTCGCTTCGCCCTACTTCTATTTAAAACAAAATGACATAGTTTATGTCGAACCCATAAAAATCAAACAACGCTCAAGAACGAGCTCAGACCGTTCTTTCACGCTGTCTTTATTTACATCCGTAATCAGCGCGATCTCTATCGTAACAAGCATGGTAACAACAATAATTGCATTAAAGAACTAAACAAGAAATGGAAACAAATCAACAACAAGATAACGAAACGATAAGTTTAAAACAAATCATAATTTATTATCTTTGCCACTGGAAGGCTTTTTTAGTGGCAGGATGTATTTCTTTAATCCTTGCTTTACTGTATTTGATTTTAGTTCCTCGCACGTACGAAATAATGGCCAAAGTACAATTGTTGGAGGATAAAGGTACCTCTGGGGCTGGCCTCAATATTGGAGATGCCGTAGGCCTGATGCAAAGTTTTGGATTAGGAGGAATCAGCGGTTCTGGATTAATCTTAGACAATGAAATGGCAAAATTCATGTCAACAACAACATTAAAAAATACAGTCTTACAATTAGACTTAAACACCGCTTATTATAAACCTTATTCTTTCCACAAAATGTATGAAAACATTCCATTGCTATTGTCGCCGGATTCATTGACACAAGAAAAATTAGACACTCCTATTACTTTCAAGGTAAATATAAAAGAGAATGGGAAAGTAAAAATAAAAGCAAAAACAGAACAAGAAAAATACACCTTTGAATTCAACACTTTGCCAGCTGAAATAAAAATGAATGAGGGGAATTTTGTTCTCTCTTATCGGGAAGAAGTTGTCAAACCTCTTTCTTTAAAAATTGAATTCTCACCAGCAATTGCCGTAGCCGAAGATTTATCAGAAAATATACTATTTGACAACTTTTCCAAAACAGCAGATATTATTGAAATGACTTACTCCGATCACGAAAAAAAGAGAGGAACGGATTTACTACAAACATTGATAGAGATTTACAATCAGCAAGAAGATTCTGTAAAGCAAATAGAGCATCAAAAAAGTATTCAGTTTTTAGATGAACAACTTAAAAATGTAGTTTCAGATTTATCGGAAATTGAAATCAAAATTGAAGAATATAAACTTCAAAACAAAATGACCGACATCGAAGCGGATGTTTTATTTTATGTCGAACAAGCCAAAGAAATAGAGGTTAAAATCATAGAATTAGAGGCCCAAGTACATTTGGTTGATTTACTAAACAACTATATTAAAGATCCTCAAAACAAATACAATCTTGTTCCAGCGGCCATGTTAGTATCAAGTAGTGGTGAGAACACATCCAATCCAATCATGGCTTACAATGAAGCATTACTTGAACGTTCCAAAATACTACAAAGTACAAAAGGGAATAACCCTCTAATCGAACAAATCAATAAACAAGTTGATCAGTTACGGGAGAGTGTTTTCCTCTCTATTGAAAACATCAAGAAAAGTTTGAACTTGACCATAAACGATTTAAAAGGAAAAGAGAAATTAATTTTTGACAAAATGGGAACAGTTCCCACATTGGAGCGAAATTATGTAGATTTAAAACGCCAACAAGAAATAAACCAAGCACTCTATTTAATCTTGTTGCAAAAAAAAGAAGACTACATTTTAGCCGCAGGTGATAGCAAAGATAAAGCAAGAATCATTGAACAACCCTATGTAAAACAAAAAGCTGTTGCCCCAAGAAAATTGTATGCATTAATCGGGATGTTTATCTTTACACTTGTTATTCCTGCAATTTATTTGTTCTGCAGGGAACAATTGAGTTCTTTACTCAACGAATATAAAAACGTGAAATCAAATGGATTGAAATTATAATTTAATCCCCAATTAATAAACCGCATACAGAATAACGTTTTCTTATTATTCTGTATGCGGTTTCATACAAACTAATCTTAACTTTATCTACAACTCATACAAATCTATAAACTTTTTTACAGCCATTTCCCATGTAAATTGCTCCTTTATCTTTTGTTTTGCTCTTTCACCCATTCTTTTAACATTAGCCTCATCTCTACAAAGTTTCACTATTTCATCACGCCAATTATATACATTCAAATCTGGAATGATTACACCATCCCAATTAGATGAAATCAAAACTTCCGATCCCGCGGTATAAGTTGAAATCACAGGTACACCAAAATACATTGCTTCCAATATAACCATACCATAAATTTCATACTCAGAGGCTAACAAAAACAAATCTGCGACCTTGTAAAGTGATGGTAATTCCTTCTGATTCCGTTTACCCAACATAAAACAACGATTCTGCAATTGATTCTGTTTTATCTCTCTTTCCATTTCATGGCGTAAGTCTCCATCACCAACAATCAGAAGGACAAAATCTGTAGACAGATGTTTCAATACTTCCAATAAAAACAACGGATTACGTCTCTGTTCCAAAGTACCTACATATAACAAGACTTTCTTTCCCATAATCGATAACTCAGATTTCCAATCTTTCAATTCATAAGAAGAGAATTTCTGGGTATCCAAACCTATATAAGTAAGTTGTGTTTTAGAATTACAATATTTATGTATGTACTTCTCTGCCATCAAAGTTTTACATCCAATTCCTTTTACATGTTTCAAAATATATTTCCCAAAAACATAATTAAATGCACTTTCCAATTGCCTAAATATTGGTTTTCGTGTTGTCCTATAACTTCCCTGCACAAGCACAACCTTTGTTTTATGTCGATAAGCCCATTTTACCACATGATAAGACATATACATTCCCAAATCATGTACTTGAATCAAAGTAGGATTGATTTCTTCCAACAATTCATCAATGCCAACAAAAAATGATAAAGCTTGATTCAATGCATAATATTTTAGTCTATATATATCAACCACTCCCAAGCCTTCTCTAAATTGAATTCTTTCATACTTTTCACCCGCTAATACAAGGATTACATGCCACCCCCTATAAGCAGCCAAAGTTTTTGCCAACCCTAATTCCTGACAATTATAATTGTTCCAATTTACAATTGACCCACCACTTCGTATAATAACTATTTGATTTTCCATATTAATCACTTTATCCTCGAATCCACCCCATCCTTTATCCTCTATTCAAATCAGTATAAATATTTCTATATTTATCAATAAAACTCTGTTCTTTAAGAACATGCCTATATGCATCATTACATATATAATCCATATCACATGCTTTTATCAAAACCGAAGCTAAACTCTCCGGATCACCTTGCCTAAAAGTCATCCCCACATGTCTTTCTGTTACTATTGCACCAAGGTTAGTGTCTGCAGGAACTATTGAAGGTATACCATTCACTATTGCTTCTGTCATAGGTCCACTATTTCCCGTCATATTTCCCCGATACGGAAGAACCATAAAATCAGTAATCAATACATTTTCAAGAAATTCCTCATCAGAAAGAGAACGTATAAGTAATCTTGTTCTAATATTATATTTTTCTGCCAACCTCTTTATATCGGCCTCCTTCATAAATGAACAATACCGTCCAGCCACATTTAAAATCATTCTTCTTTTATGCCTCATATCTACATACTTAAATGCTTCTAAAAGTATATCAAGGCCTTTATCTTTTCTAATTCCCCCCAAAGCAGAAAAAACAACATCTTCTGCCAATAATCCATATTTCTGTCGTAATTCCTCTTTAGAGGGTAAAAAACTATAATCATAAAAAGAAGGATAGTCTATACAATGAACATTAGTCAAACCTATCAATTCCATTTGGCTCTTGATATATTCCGAATGTACAACCACTGCGTCTACCCGTTTGCAAAAGTTCCGCATCAATAAATGCTTAATCTTTCCATTAGGGCAACTATGCATCGTTACAATGGTTTTATTCCTTTTTAGTAAAGAGGAAGATATAAATGGGATTTTATAATAAATATCAGAATATAACAAGTGCGCAATATTGCCTTTAGGAACAGCCCTCAACTGTTTCCATAACGCATAATAATAAGTCAATACATTAAGAAATTTCATACGTTTCTTAAAGACAGTTGTCCTGACATCCATCTGTAAAGCTTTTGTATTAGGAATCTTCAACAGACTATTCAAATACACAAAATAATGTCCTGACTTATCTTTACAAGGTTCTATTAAATAAATCATTTTATTTTACAATTTATGTTCCAAGATTAAAATTCTACTATTACAATCTAAGCAATCTCCTCATCTTACTCCCTATAAACGATATTATTTTCAGACGCTCATATTTGGTCATACCTATATATAACGTACACAAAAGCAAAGACAATATATTAACTATGATTATCAATAACAATCTAATAAATCCATCCTGAACTATCAATCGAACGACAAGGGAAGGGATAAATGATAAAAATGCTACCAACAATACACGAACTATTACTTGAATTATAAAAACACGAACAGGAAATACAACTTGTATATGCATAACAAGTACTCTTACTGCAAATAAAAAAACATAAACTACAGCATAAACAAGATAAGCTGTATACGAAGGGAATCTCAATTCAAATAACACATAAGTGATTGGGAAAACAAGGCCAGCCACAAGTCCCGTCTTTATATAATAATTCCGGATATTGCCTGTTGCTTTAGCTAAAACCTCTATTGAACGACCTGGTAAGTCTACAATAATACAAAGCATAGTTAATTGAAAAAAAAGAACAGCATCATCAGGGACATCTTTTAACCACAAACTCAGTATAAAATCAGTTTCTAATAACAATGGGATAAAAACCAGCAATACAAGAAAACTAGAGTACTTTGTTGCCTGAAAAACACGCAAAAAACAGGATTTCATATCTCCTGCGGCATAGTTTTTTATAATTTGAGGATTTATCGCCATGGTAAAATTATCAACAAAAGTCCATAAAGCACTACCTGCTTGCGAAGCAATAGCACGAGCCGTATTAATAGTAACTCCAAAAAAAAGATTACTCAATACGTTCACTCCATGTGTATTAAACAAATTCACACTTGTTCCCAAAAAGCTCCACCCTGCAAATCCGAACATTTCTTTCATCAAAGATTTATCTATTATGGGAATATAACGACATTCTTCAAAATTACGCACACAATAAATTTGATATATAAAACGAATAATAAAAGCCACTATCATCAAGAAAACAGCATACATGATCAATTTGTCGGTACATAACAAATATAACACATAAACCGTCAAAAGCTTCAACAGTACTTCAAATATACTCACATAAGCATATATATTCATTTTTTCATGAGAAATAATAGAAGAATTGTAAGGTAAACTTACCAGATTCAATACAAATGTTACCAAAGAACATTGAAGAACCCAATTTGCCGCAAACAAGCGATTGGCTGGAATATTTGCATAAACATTAAGAAACCATAATCCAATTATTTCGACAGAAACGATTATTATTGCCGACAAAATCAATTGAATATTAAGACTTGTGGAGAAAATCCTTCTTAATTTTTCTCTATCCCCATGCCCCAACTCATAAGTAAGATATCTGGTTATTGAAAGCGTAAGCGAAGATGAAACAAGAGAAAACATAGCCACCATTCCTCCTACAACATTATATATACCATAATCTTCAAATCCCAAGATATCAAGAATTTCTCTCGAGATAAATAAATTCACGCACATAGTGATAAATGTTCGCAAATACAGAAGTATCGTGTTTTTAGCTAACCGTTTTGATGCAACACTAGATTGATTCATTATATGGCAGTAATTCTTTAACTCACGACAAGATATAAATTATAACAGACAAAAACAAGATAATCTTATATCTGTTTTACAGTACACAACCACTTTGAGTTCAGAAATAATTATTAACTCACTGGACAACATCTATATATCTTTTCCAAAACGTTTCATATTCATACTTTTTCCAAGCATGACACCCAAAAGGTAATTTTCTCCCTATCCGCTCAAATAACAATGAAGGATATTTTTCAAAGGAAAAGGTTGCCGCTTCCGCTGGATTTGGCATTTTAAATTTAATCTTTGCCCCCCACAACAATGTAGAAAAAAATAAATCCTCATTTGTTGGATTCTGTTTTATATAGTAGTTTTTATTATTCCGATTAAACAATAATGCTGCCAGAAACAAAGGTATTCTAAGAAATTCCCTATTCTGATAATAACGGTATAACCCTGTCAAAGAAAATAATCGCTCATTAAAAGGCGCATTCAACACTGACAAAAAAGATGATATTTTCCTCAATGAAAAGCCTCCATTACCACAATTCTGCCAAAAGTTCAAATCCGAATTTAACCAAGGAGCACCTATATAATCATACCCTTTTTCACACCATTCTTCCAACTCATCTCTGAAAACATAAGCATCCAACTGGTAAATTAACATATAATCAAATATCTCAAAACGCTTATAATAGTTAGACGAAAGTAACAATTGATTATATCCTTTAGTTCCACAAAAGAATGATGGAGCAAACGTTTCCACTTTAAAAGGTACTCCGAGTTTCGAAAAAAAACTTTTATAATAAGACATATCCATCCCTTCAGGGCCAAACAAACAAATCTGATAACGAGAAAGGACTTTCAAACACTGTATAAGTGATTTCTCTTCAAAAACATCTATCACTTTTTTATAAACAGGAATAGCAACCACTATATTCATATGACGATTATTCATTTAAAAACCAACGACTGATATACCTCTTTTGTTTGCCGAGCAATCCCACTCCAGTCATAGAGTGACAAATCATACGATTGTTCTTCCGCAAAATCTGCAAGCAACAGTCGGATATGCTCAATAAAATCATCCAAATCATCCAAGGAAAAATAATTCTGTTGTGATAAGCCTACTGCTAAATTTGCCGGGATATTGCTTGCCAAAACCTTTCTTCTGAAACTCATAGCCTCCAACAACGTAATTGGAAGTCCTTCATGCGAAGATGGTAAAACAAACAATGCGGCATGACTATACAGCTCCCACAGATTTTTACCTTTTACGATACCCGGCATAAGCACATTATTTTCCGCAGCAAAATTTTTCAGAAAACAGCAATAACTCGTTACATAATCCGCATCACCGGCAATAATCAATTTATAACCGGGAAGTTTTGCTTTCATAAAAGCCATAATCAATTTGTCAAAACGCTTTTCTTCAACCAGCCGTCCCACGGCCAAAATATATTTACCCGGCTGTAATCCCAATGACCTTACATAATCAGTTTCTTTTACAGGCAAATAGGAAGAAATGCCATTATAAATCAAATGCACGTGATTACTTCGATTATATTTTTCCTTCAGAATTTGAGAGATAACCGTCGATATAGAAATTATCTCATCTGCCCATTTTGCCGCAAACCATTCTCCCATCTTCAATACGGTTCGGGCAATCCATCCCCATTTCTCTCGGTCATAATCCGGCCCATGGTGCGTCATGACAACCTTCAAACCTAACAACTTCGCAAAAGGAATAGCGATCGAAGGACCTATCGCATGAATATGTAAAATATCCGCACGTATTTTCTTTGCATACCATACTCCTTTAAAGGTATGGACAACAGCTTCCAAGCCTGCGACACAAGGAGCCTTAAAATCTTTAAACTGAACTCCTTTATAAAACTTTAAGGGGGGAGATTCCTTCACAAAATTACTCCTCCTGATAACGACACATTCACATCCCAACTGTACCAGCCTCGGATATAGCTCTTCACAATGCGTTTCAATCCCACCTTGAATATTCGGGAATCCCCTCAAACCAACAATTACAACTTTCATTTCGGTTATTTTTTTAAAAGATTCCCCTGTTCAGGATCTTGCCCGACATCATACCATTTCCGTTCCAAACAGAGAGGACGCCCCAACAAACTATTCATTTTATTTCTGACAACCCAACGTAAAGGGTGCTGAATATACTTTTTCATTACAGGAGATGCCGTTCCCACCATCCAACAATTCTTAGGACATTTACGAACCATTGCCCTTACCTTCTCTGCCTTTTCACTTTCCCAAATTTCGGCAAACGACTGAACCTGACGTATATTCCCCATGCTTTCTTTCCAATATTGTTCCTCCAAACCATTACAAGGATACACATCACCATAAGGTTCAACAAAGAAATTAACCAATCCAGCTTCACAAGGCAACATGCGTCGATTTCCTTCGATATAATTAATCAAACCATTATTAAAGAACGCTCTAAACCACGATTTGGGAGAATTTTCTTTCAATTGCATCGCTATCAATTTTTCAAAATTAGAAATCACCTCCTCTTTATTCGTGATTTGATTGTCATACTTATGAAAATAATAGGAATTATGAAACGCCGCAGTCGCAAATTCCAATCCCAACTGCTTTGCTAAATGATAGAGAGAAAGCATATCTTCGGAATTATTGTTCGATACAGTTATACCAAATCCAATATCCTTTACTCCCATTTCCCGCAAAGTCAACAATGTTCGCAAACCTTTGTCAAAACCACCTTGCCTTCCTCTCAACTCATCATTCTTCTGAGACAATCCTTCTATACTGATTCGAATACCTATATTCGGGAATTTCTCTGCCAGCTTGATAATTCGCTCTTCAAACCACCCAGAAGTAGAAACTACCACACGTGGCGACTTGGTAAAAAGAACTTCTACTATTTCATCCAAATCTTCCCGGATAAAAGGTTCTCCCCCCGTGATGTTTACAAACTTCACATCAGGGAGTATTTCCAACTCCTTCGGTTGCAATTCTTTGATCTTTTCCGTTGGATGTTGCCAGATATCACACATTTTACAACGCATCGGACAACGATAAGTTGTAATAATGCACATATCTGTCGGATATTGTATCTTGTTCTGTTGATTATTCATGACTTTATTTGCTTTTATATAAAACGTAAACAATCTACAAACCGTATATTTGTATCAATTGTTCATAATATTTTCCGGCACAAAACTTTGTTTGAGCTCTCTTTGCCAATGTTTCGTAATCAAATGATTGATTAAACATCACTTCTATTTTGTTTTTCAAATCATCGACATTTCCTGATTCAAAAAGCATACCTTCTTGTTTGTCTTTAATCAATTCCGGTATCCCTCCTATCTTAGCACCAAGTACTGGCGTTCCTAAACATTGTGATTCAATTATCGCAAAGGGATTATTCTCATAGCATTCAGATGGAACCACACAAAATTTAGCTTTACACACAAACCGTTTTATATCATCCCATTGTTTGAAGCCTACAAACTCTACATTAGATTTACCCAGTGATTCTAATTCCTTTTTCAATGGTCCATCACCAATCACTATCAACTTATATAGTAATTGGTTTGCTGCCTTTATCAATGTTTTTATTCCTTTTTCATGAGACAATCGTCCCACAAAACAATACAAATCCTCTTTTCCGTACAAATTCTTATCACATTTACCTACATCCAAGAAATTACATAATACATGTAACTTCTGTTCATCAAATCCACCTTTCCTCATTTCAGACATCATGAACTGACTGGGACAAATAAACGCATCTGTACAAGCCTCCAAACGCTCCCGATTCCAACTCAAAGCCTCTTTATATGCGATATAACTTGCAAAAAGGGAGTCCTTCATGCAGTTATTCTTTAATACATTTATTTTATCTATGAAACAATCTTCGCAAATCACTTTTCCATTTCGCAAACAATCATAACGTGGACAAAGTAACTTGTAATCATGCAGAGTCCAAACCACTTTTATTCCTCGTTGATGGACTAACTCAGCAATCACTGGAGAAAGCTGTGTATGAATATTATTCAAATGAACAATATCTGGCTGAAAGCGATCTAACAAAACATTAAATTTTCTTCTAACCTCATTTGTCCCAAAAGGGCGTAAAGCCGTTTTGAAAAGTCCTAAACCGAGAGAAAGCTTAACCTCACTGGGGAAATAATCATTCCATTTAGTTTGCAACGTATCTGGATGTTGCATAGCAAAAACCGCTACTTCATGTCCATGCGACTGCAACAAATCAACCAAATTCATTGCATAAACACAATCACCACCACGTGGGTAATAAAATTTATTTGCAACAAGTATTCTCGCCATACAATAGCCTTTCTTTAGAACATTTTAAGTCCGAAAACAAAAGCCCCAAAAGCATCATCATGAACAATCCTCGATTATGCGTTATTGTTGAGTCTGTTGTACATTCAATCAAAAAAAACATGACGATTAACAATATCATCACCGATTCTTTATATATGAACCTAAAGTTCCTTATCGCCTTCAAAGTCAAATTCCCCCAAAACAAGAAAAACAGACAAACACCAACACAGCCAAACTGAGCCAATGCCGGATAATAAGTATCGGCAATAAATGAACCATAATCCTCACTTAAGCCATATATATGATCCATACCATACTGAGCATATAAAGGGGAATAATACACCCCCGATGCATATGTAGCATACGAACCAAAACCAGGCCCCAATGGAAAATAATCCATCAATATCTCAGGAACATGAAAATAAAGAGCGGCTCGTGCCATTGTATCTTGTATGGCCTCATCTGCTGTCAAAAGATCACCACCTCCTATAAAATACAAATCTAATTTCGTATAAGTGAAAAATAAAACCATGAACAACGCCACAACAAATATAAACACATTCTTCACATTCAACTTCAACTTAAAAGACGGCCTTACAAACAACACCATTGCTGCACATATAATAAAAAATCCATAAAACTTGGAACGTCCAGAAGTCAATCCGATAATCATCAACAGGATAAATATAAGTTTATCTTTCGTCGTATAATCGCTGCAATAAAGGTATAGAAGTGCAACCACCGAAACGGCTGTTGCCAATCGGGAAGGGTGTTTAAATGTATATTCAAGACTTTCATAGGAAATCAAACATCCTATTCCGACAAGGGCCAAATATACACCCAATACCAGACAAACCTCACGAACTAATTTCCTATAACGTTCCGGAATCTCCGGTTTAATCGCATACACACAGAAAAAGCCCAAATAAGGTTTATACTGAATAACGAAGTCCGTAAGTATAGCGCTTTTCACATTACTGCCGATATAAAAAGAATAACACAGATAAAACAAAAATACAGCCGTTACCGTCAAAAATAGCTTGTTCACTTCCCACTTTGGCGTGGAAAATACATACTTAAGGAACAATATAAATAAAAACAACGAGCATAACTCGTCTGTATAATCGAAACCGATTGTATCATAAAACATCACGCCGAAAATCAACGTGAACATAAGCAACCGGTAAAAGTTTGTATTAATAAATTCTTGTAACATCATTTGCTCTTTATAGATGAAAACGAGAGATATGCTTATTTATTACTCTCCCAACCCCTCCCCCTTCACATACAACGAACTTCTTCTTGTACCGACGATTTGGAGTTTGCCGGATTCGCGGAGTTCTTTCAAGCGGCGGTTGGCGGTCGGGCGGGTGTAGCCGCAGAGTGATTGAAAATCGGAGCGTGACATATAGATATGGGTGGCAAAAAAGGATGCCAGCAATTCGTCTATCTGTCCATCGGCCAGCTCTACGGAGTGCCTTTTCGCCGAAATCCGCTCGAATTTAGTGGTGCACAGACGCTTTTTCAACTCGGCTTCCGGGCGAAAGGCGATGGATTTAAAACGGATGGATTCGGCCCGGACTTCTTTGGGCGACTGTACGGTCGGACATTCCAGTGTAATCTGCAAATAGCCCAACCCATCGATATGCACCCGATTACCGGCTTTCAGTTCGTCAATCACGACATCGCTCAAAGAGGTAAGAACGGCCTTTACGTCGGCAGGCGTCACCGTACAACGGCTATGAATCCGCTCCGCCAAAGCGACCGTGTCTGTCGTCCCGTAGGGGACAACACGCGCATGATAACAGGTTTGTCCTTCGTTTTCTTTCGGCGACGGATTCTTATAAAAATCATATTGTACAGCCATCTCTTTCTTCGTTTGTCTTTATGTAATTAATCGTTTTATGCCTTGCAACTAATCGGCTCACCCTTGTGAGCCGACCGAATCACACCTGTGAGCCGCACGAATCACGAATGTGAGCCGATCGGCTCACATTCGTGATTCAATTAGTTTCCGGCAACAAATGTACTATTTTTTTACATAGATTCCTACAAAGAGTGATTCGCTGCATGGAATATGTATGAATATCGGCAAGGCATGTACAAACGGCCGCAAAAATGGTTTCTCTAAGGCCTTCGCACAATTTAGCCGGAGGGTAACGATTTTTATATGGAGAGAATATGTACATTTGCAGCGGTTAAACCTCAGTAACATGGACATATTGACACAAACAATCTCATATATTTTCCGTCCGCGCCTGCAGGCGATTGCTCGTTTTGCATCGGAAGCGGACCGAATCCAGCGCGAACAACTGCGTGAACTCATCCATGCGGCACGTAACACTGAGTGGGGACACGAGCACGGGTATCGCGACATCCGAAGTTATGCGGATTTCAGCGCACGTGTTCCCGTCCAGCTCTATGACGACATCAAGCCTTACGTGGAGCGCATGATTAATGGCGAGCGTAACATCCTCTGGCCTTCCGCGGTCTATTGGTACGCCAAAAGCAGTGGGACGACGAACGACAAAAGCAAGTTTATCCCCGTAACGCCCGAAATCCTGAAAGGCTGTCACTACCAAGGCGGATTCGACACCGTTTCGCTCTACCTGCGGAACCGTCCCGACAGCCGTTTCTTTTCCGGGAAAGGTCTGATTTTAGGCGGAAGCCACAGCCCTTCTCCGCTCAACCGAAAGACGCACTGCGGCGACCTGTCGGCCGTTTTGCTACAAAATCTGAATCCGTTGGTCAACCTCATCCGCGTACCCAAAAAGCAAATTATCCTGATGGACGAATGGGAATGCAAGATCCGCGCCATCGTCGAAAGCACGTGGCAGGCCGATGTATGCAACCTTTCCGGCGTCCCGTCATGGATGCTCGTCCTGCTGAAAGCCGTCATGCGACGTGCCGGCAAAGAGACGCTGTCCGAAGTCTGGCCCAACTTGGAGGTATTCTTCCACGGCGGCATCAGTTTCGAACCCTATCGCGAGCAATACAAAAGCCTCATCCCTTCCGACCGGATGCAATACATGGAGACCTACAACGCTTCGGAAGGGTTCTTCGGCCTGCAAGATGATCCGTCAGACCACAGCCTCCTTTTGATGCTCGACTACGGTATTTTTTACGAATTTATTCCGATGAACGAGATGGGGAACGAAAAACCGCGTGCCGTCCCCCTCACCGAAGTCGAAACGGGGCGCAACTACGCGATGGTCATCACGACGGCAGGTGGGCTGTGGCGTTATCAGATTGGCGACACCATACGTTTCACCTCGCTCCGTCCTTACAAGTTTGTGATTTCCGGGCGGACCAAGCATTACATCAATGCGTTCGGCGAAGAATTAATGGTCGACAATGCCGATAAAGCCCTTGCCGCCACTTGCCGCACGATGGGAGCCGTCGTCAAAGAATACACTGCCGCTCCGCTCTTCATGCTCGACCGCGCCAAAGGACGCCATCAATGGTTGATTGAATTCGAAAAAGCGCCGGATTCCCTTCCTGCCTTTGCCGCTCTTTTGGACCAAAACCTCCAGCAACTCAATTCCGATTACGAGGCCAAACGTTACAAAGAGATCTCCCTGCAGCCTCTCGAAATCATTCCCGCCAAAGAGGGGACATTCTACGAGTGGCTTCGTCGCAAAGGGAAATTAGGCGGACAGCATAAGATTCCGCGCCTCAGCAATGACAGGAAAATATTCGAAGAGTTGCTCCAAATAAACAAGGAATAAAAAAGGTGGTTCGTCCCAATACGGCTCAGAAACGCCACGCCAGATAGAATCCGCCGCCACTTCCGTCGGGAGAGAAGGTCGGGGCAAGAATCAAACGGTCGGCCGCGCGTTTGTTGACGGCACGGGCAATGGCGTTACGTACAGGGAAATAGCACAAATAGGCCAACTCGACTGAAAGAATCCCGAAACCGGCTCCGGCCACGACATCCGCCACCCAATGTCGGTTGTTGTACAAACGTGAACCGGCGACGAAGAGCGCCAACGCATAACCGGAGTAGGCCAATACGGGGCTGTTGTCTTTAAACTCTTTCCACGCGATATGCGCCCCTAAAAAAGCATTTGCCGTATGGCCCGAAGGGAAGGAATGGCGACCTCCGTCCGGGCGTGTTTCGTTGATCGTATACTTCAACGTGCGGGTCATGGCAGCATTCACCCCCTCGGCAATCGCCACCAGACAAAGTTGGTCCACCCAATTATGTTTTTCTTTTCCCATCAAATCGCAGACAAAAACCCATCCCAGCATCCCCCATTCCAGATAGTCGTCTACATGAATCCGCCTGACGGAATCCTTACGCGAAAAAAGATGGAAATCGTTCATGCCGTCAATAGCAGTCCCGACAGCTCCTACCGTAATCAACGAAGCCGGCAATATCAAGCTCTTGGGATTGAACGAATAGGAAACAAGGGACATGCGCGTTGCCACACTATCGGCATCCGCAGCCATCGCACGTCCGCTCAATAAGAAAAGCAGTCCAAATACGTACAGAAAATATCTCACAACATTCCATTTGAAAACTTCCAAACAAAGGAAGCAAAAACTTTTGAAAAGAAAAAAGGACGCACCTCCTAAAAAGCACGTCCTCTTTCGTTTTGCTTACAATGATAAATCAATTACAACTGAATCCAGCGAACATAGGCAAAATCCATCCGGTGCGGCAATTCTGGATTCTGCGGGTACACCCGGAAACTCATCTTGTGCAGACCGGCAACCGTCGGAGTGGTCGTCAACTCAAAATAGAGTTTCGAACCTTCTTCCCGCAACAGCTTAAACGGTTCGACAGAAATCAATTCCAATTGGTGATTATCCGGATTTTCTCTTGTCAGAACCATTTCTGCGCCTAACATGCCTTGCAATTCGTGACGGTCAATAACCAGATTGAACTGATATTCTTTACCGACGACCGGACCTTCTTTCGACAGGTCTTTCGAGCAGGTAAACGATTCCACTTGGAAACAATCCCAATGTTGAGCCACTTCCTCCTTCCAAGCAGCAATCTCTTTTGCCTTGGCATAGTTGTTTTCACAAAGATGAGCCGAGCGCGTAGCCAATTTATGATAGAAACGGTCAATATAATCGTCCAACATCCGCTTCATCGTGTAGTTCGGCGCAATCTCAGTCATGGAGTTCTTGATATATTGAATCCATTCAGGCGAATAGCCCCGACTATTTCTCGCATAATAAAGCGGAATAATTTTCGTCTCCAATATACGATAAATCGTTGCGGCATCAAGTTGATCCTGATATTGTTGATTTTCATACGTGCGTTTTGCGGTCAATGCCCAGCCTGCACCTTGGCGATAACCTTCGTACCACCAGCCATCCAATACAGACAAATTCAATACGCCATTCATTTCCGCTTTTTCTCCAGAAGTACCAGATGCTTCTAACGGCCGCGTCGGTGTATTCAACCAAACATCCACACCCGCAATCAGGTGGCGAGCTAAACGCATGTCATAATTCTCAAGGAAAATAATCTTTCCTAAGAATTCCGGTCGGCGGGAAATCTCAACAATCTGCTTGATTAATCCTTGTCCACCGCCATCCGCCGGATGCGCCTTTCCTGTAAAGACAAATTGAATCGGATATTGTTCGTTGTTCACAATTTTCGCCAAACGGTCTAAATCGGTAAACAACAGATGTGCCCGCTTGTACGTTGCAAAACGACGACCAAAACCAACCAAAAGCGCATTCGGGTTAATCCGTTCCAGAATAGAAATAACTTTTACCGGATCTCCCTGGTTCTTCAACCAGCTGATTTCATATTGCTCTTTGATGTATTTAATCAGTTTTTCCTTCAAAACCTTGCGGATTGCCCAAATCTCTTCGTCCGGAATGTCCTGAATCGCTTCCCAATATTTTTTGTTTGACTGGTCTCTGAAGAAACGTTTGTCAAGACGTTCGCCGAAGAAACGTTTCCATTCTGTCGAAGCCCACGTCGGCATGTGTACACCGTTCGTCACATATCCTACATGCAATTCATCCGGGAAGTAACCTTTCCAGATTGGAGCAAACATGCGTTGAGAAACTTTCCCATGCAACCAGCTCACGCCGTTCGCTTCCTGACACGTATTCAATGCAAACGTACTCATGCAGAATTTCTCATTCGAACCCGGATTCTGGCGTCCCATGTCAATGAATTCCTGCCAGCTGATACCCAATTCCCCGGGAAACTCGCCCATGTAACGGCCAAACAAACTCTCATCAAAATAATCATGTCCGGCAGGCACCGGTGTATGAACCGTGTACAAGGACGAAGCCCGTACAACTTCCAATGCCTGATCAAATGTCATACCCTCTTGCTGGATATAATCGACCAGACGCTGTACGTTGATAAGCGCGGCATGTCCTTCATTGCAGTGATAAATCTGCTTTTTGATGCCCAACTTGTTCAACATCATGATACCGCCAATACCCAACAGATATTCCTGCTTCATCCGATTCTCCCAATCTCCGCCATAGAGTTGGTGTGTGATGGAGCGATCCCATTCACTATTCTCAGCAATATCGGTATCCATCAAGTAAAGAGGCACACGGCCGACATTCACTTTCCAGATATGCGCATATACCGTACGGCCAGGGAAAGGAACTTCCAACAGCAACGGTTCGCTGCCCGATTGCATCACCTGAACAATCGGCAACGCATTGAAATTCTGCGGTTCATAGTTTGCTATCTGCTGACCGTCCATCGACAAAGACTGTGTGAAATAGCCATACCGATATAAGAAACCGACAGCCACCATGTCTACATTGCAGTCGCTGGCCTCTTTCAGGTAATCACCGGCCAAAATACCCAAACCGCCGGAATAAATCTTCAACACGTTTGTCAACCCATATTCCATACTGAAATAGGCTACAGACGGTTTTGTCACATCCGGCTTTACACTCATATAATCTTTAAACACGGAATAGACGGCGCGAATCTCTGCCATCAATAAATCATCCGCTAAAATTTCCTCAATACGTTTATAGGATAAACTTTGGAGCAAAAGCACCGGATTTCCTTCCGTCGATTTCCAAAGTTCAGGGTCAATCTTGCCGAATAACTTGGCACCTTCATAATTCCATACCCACCAAAGGTTAGTTGCCATCTCATACAACGGCTGTAACTGCTCGGGAAGCATGGAATGGGAATAAACATCTTTCCAAACCGGATTGTTTGCATTATTTGCCTTAACTTTCATTTTTGGGATTTTTAAATGTTACAAACTTAACCTAAATTACATAATCGCAGTCTTGATAAGACGGCGCAAAGATATAAATTATCCTGCTAATTATTAGCTCTTTTTAGATTTTCTTGCATTTGCCGCTGCCAATGCCATCCGGAAGGCATCTTCATAAAAGATGATAAATTTGCTCCATTCCGCTTTTGCCGCCAACTCAAAGCAACGTTGCCGAATGACTCCTCTTTCCGCTTCTGATTTTCCCATGAGGGAAAGGATGGAAGATGCGATTTGAGTCGCCACCTCAAAATAGTTGAAGTCCGTGCGCGCCACAACCTCCACACCTTCGTCAATCTTCTCACCGCTGATATGCCGTTTCGCCCACAAGCCAAAACCGGCCAAATCGGTCGTGATGGTCGGAATGCCAAACGCAACGCTCTCCAAAGGCGTATAGCCCCACGGCTCATAATAGGAAGGATAAACCGTCGCATCCATGCCTATCAATAAATCATAATAAGACCGGTTGAAAATGCCATCGCGGCCATCCAAATAACAAGGCACAAAAATAATTTTAAACGCATCATCCGGTCCGTTGGTAAACCCTTCGGATGCGATATAATTCAACACCCGGTCTTGTTCCATCTCGTTCAGCCAATGCGTCACAAAGGGCATTTGCATCGGCCCGTCCGTCCGAATCTCCTTGTCCACTACCGCTTTCAAGTCTGCACGTGCAGCCCGTACCCAAGCCGGAACCATGATGAAAGCCACTGCCTGACGCGGCAACTTACCCGACTTACGCACCCGGCTCATCGCCTCGATAAACAAATCAATCCCCTTGTTTCGATATTCATAGCGGCCACTGGTCGATACCAAAAAGGTGTCTTCTGCAAGCGTACAGCCCAATAATTTTTCAGCCACATGCAGCAACACCCGACGTGCCTCCGCACGCTTCGCCTTATACGCTTCTCCGACAGGGACAAAACCCGGCTCGAAGCCATTGGGCGTCACCACATCAGGAGCCTTTTCCAACAATTGCTTGCACTCGCGTGCCGTTATGTCGCTCACGGTCGTGAAGCAATCCACATGATGAGCCGCCTGTTTTTCCAACGAATGCTTTGCCTCCATATTCAATTCGCGGGCCATCTGGTCACCGTGGTATCCCTCCATATAGGCATACAACGCTTTACCGTTCCCCGCGATAGAGCGACCGATAGATGTAGCATGTGTCGTGAACAGCGTAGCAACAGCCGGTAAATGCAACTGCACGTAAAGGGCCGCCATTCCCAGCATCCACTCGTTAAATAAAGCTGCCACCTGTTTTTCTTCCAACCGATAGAAACGATAAAAACTCTCGATTACCTTCCCTACCGCGTATGCAAACATGCACGACTCGTCATAATCGCCATACGCATGAAGCGAATCCACGCCAAAATGCGTCCACATCTCATAATAGAATGCATCTTTTTCCGGAAAGAACGGTTTAAAATCGACCAATACCACCGGCGGCATACCCGGCACGTTCCAACGGCCTACTTTTATTTTCAACTGTTCCACCCCCTGGGCATGTGCCGCCCAATCTGCATATAAAACATCATCAGGGATAAAGTCCGGCGAACCCGCCTCTCCCCATACGTCCGGTCCGATAAATATCACTCGGTCTTGGAAAGACTGCTGCAAAGTACGCGCTTTTGTCGAGAGAACCGTATAAATTCCACCTACTTTATTGCACACTTCCCAACTGCTTTCAAAAAGATAGTCCGGCGTTGTAGTCTTGCTATTCATACAATGATTCTGTTTATACTCAATCCGTTCAGGCTGCAAAGGTAGTTATTTTTTGCCGTTTCACAGCAACATGCGATTTCCACAAAAAAGCCCCGAAAGCCATCGGCCTCCGGGACTCTGTTTTTGTGTGCTGCCCTCCGCTTTCGCAAGCGTACCGGCAGACAAGAACTTTTTCTTTAATACTTTATATTATTAATATTAAACAAACCGCTTTTCTCCTGTCACAGGGTACTTTTCCGGATTGCTCCGGGCGGCTAACTAATTAAATGAATTATTTGATTATAAAATGTTTGTCAGACATAGAGACGTGGCGCACCACGTCTCTACTTATTGTTTTCTTTCTTACTTCACGATAGCTTTAACAGCTTCTTCACCTTCAACTGCTACGACTACGATTCCTTGCGGAGCAGCAATCGTTGCGTTGTCAGATGTGATCACTGTGTTAGCAACTACCTGACCTAAGATGTTGCTTACAACCACCTTCTTACCGGCTGCACCTGCGATCGTGATTTGACCAGCGCCGGCGATTACTTTAACCTCTGAGGTTGAGATTTCGTCGTTAGCGGTCGGAGTTTCTTCGGTTGTAACTGTAACTTGTAAAGCATCTTCGCGGAATGTAGTCAATGTCAATTGACCGTTGATGTTACGTACATACATGTGATTACCTACATTGCGGATTACATATTCGTCGCTGCTTGCGTCGAACTTGATAATCTGATAGAGGAAGTTGTTCAAACCGCTTACTTCTGTCTTGGCAGAGTTACCCTTTTCGGTTACATTCATCGGTTTGTTTTCTATCATCGTCTGCAATGTATTTGCATCAATCAACTTACCAGCTTTGAAGATTAACTTCGTATTGGCATTGTCTGCTCCAAACGTATATTTATCTCTGTTCGTAACAGCGAAGTCGGCAGAATCCTGAGCATAATACATGTAACGACCTGCATTAGCAATGTAGAATGACGGGATATTTTTATTTGCATCCTGCGGTTCAACCCAGAACTTCAAATCATCACTTACTTCTGTTGCAATGGCAATCTTACCTTCACCGTCTTTAGCAGAAACATATCCACCTTCAGAAGCTTCGAATGAAACGTGTTGTGCAACCGGTTCCAAGCTGATAGCACCAGTTTCTTCTTCGATGAAGGTTAACAAATTGGAAGTATTTTCTCTTGCCAAGTATTTGGTCATTTCCCAAGCTGTTTCATCATCATCTTTTGCAATCACGTAAGCATATTGCGTTTCTACTTCATTAAAGGCAGTTGCAGCATTTTCACCATATCTATTTACATTGGCATATTTAATCGAACCGTCCGCTTGAGCCCCAGCATTGATAAGAGCGACCGAACCGTCCACATTTTCTTTGATGATGAAGTCTGTTGCATCACTCTCTTTGCTTGTTAAGCCTGGATTACCATCCTTAGCAGCTTCCATATACAAATCCTTATCATCGTTGAACAACTTGATTGTGTATGTATAGAAAGCAACCGTATCTTTTTCTACTGATTTACGCCATACATCTTTCGTATTATCACTTTCATCATCTTTATACAGATAAACGTAATCGTTGAAAATCATCAAAGAATCTTCTGACTTAATCAACTCGAAGTTGTCTGCGTAGTCTTCCCATGCGCGAAGATTACCCGATGCAATCTTATCATCTTTATCTCTCTTTGCACCTGCATAGAATACAGCCTCAGATTCAGCAGTTCTTGCCAGACGGAACTTAACAACGCCTGCACCTTCTTCACGATTCATGAAGCCGGCGAATTTGTCAATCGTTTCGTTGTCAATCTTGTTCAACAGAATCTTTGTTTTGTGCAATTCAACTGTGTTCGAGTAGTCGAGAACCTTGTCATCAGTACTGCTTACTTCTTCTACATAGATGTCTTCTACACGATTCTTGTTGTCTTCATTTGCAACAAATACGGTATAAACATTATCTGCATCTTCTTCGCTGTGATACAAAGAAAGAGCAATCTTAGCTTTTGTCAGACGGTTGTAGAATGTAACCGTTCTATTGTCTGTATCAACGCTGTTGATAACGAACTGATACATCGGGTCGTTTTCGTTAGCCTGAGCAGTAGTTGCAAAAATGTAAGAACGAGAAACAGTCGTATTCATATACGGAATCAGATACTCATTATACTCAGACGGTTGTTCTTTCTCAACCTTCTCTTCCCCGCTTACGAACTTAATCGTATAGATAGCCGGAGCATCTGTTGCATTCAGCAAGCCAGTCGGATAATAAAGAGTAGAGTTGGTTGTGCCCAAAGCTACACCTTCGTTGTCCGTCAACAGATAGTTCTTATTCTGGTCTTTGATTGTACCCAGATATACAGGACCTTTGTTTGTATGCTGCGTATCTGTTGCCTTAGCTAATACGCGGATGTCAGCTAACTTCAACTGATAAGATTCCGGTTCAGTCAAAGGATTCGGAATAACGATGCTGAAGTTTGCGTTACCGATGTAAACTTCACCTTTTTCTGACAATTCTTTCTTGTCTGAACCTTTATAATAATTGAAATCGTCACCCTTTACAGTCTTGAACTCGAAACCGATACCGGCTGCACGGTCTGCCTCGTGGATGTCATAGTTTGCATCCGGGTCAACAGCGATAAACGTACAAGCCTCGAAGTCTGCTTTCGTCTTGATTTCGTTTGTTCCAATCAACGATTCAGGATAATCAGTTGCCAAATAAATACCTGCCGGGATTGTACCTGCACCCATTGTAATAGGAGATGTTACTTCGAAAGCTTTCAGGTTCAAATCCTTCAAGATGTTGTTTTCATACTCATCATCGCCATCAAATGTCAAAGCGAAGCCTTCGCCGCCCATTGTGTCGTTCAGATCTTCAATGTCTGCTGTTGTTTCAGCGTATACACAGAAATACAGTTTGGCGGCGTTGTTTTGAGCTCCTAAAGACACTTCTGAGCTACTAAGATCTCCTAACAGCAACTGATAAGAACTTTGTTTCGTATACAAGTATCCCCCTTGTGCTATTGCTTTGGCATTTGTTGAAGTAGTTGCAGTCATAAAATAACTGTAAACATCTTTTGTGCCTTCAGCATCAGCACCATCCAATGCTGTTTTCGAATCAGCGACAGTCTTGATTAAATTCATTAAACCATCGTGAGATAAGAAAACATTGGCTTCAGTGTTCTTCAATGTGTAATAAGAAGTTTTGGCAGCACCAAGTCCCATATCTTCTTTACCAACAGTCCACAACACATTGGCTTCTTCAAGATCAACAGTTGTTCCGTCAAATGATTCAATCTTGTACGCCTTGTAGGTCAAATTACCATTTTTGTCTGCAACAACAGACAAAACACGGTCTTTTCCATCAATTTTGTCATCTGCACTTTGGACAACCAAATACGGTCCACTTCCTACTTCTTCTGCAATTTTCAAATCGGCAGGTTTAAGTGTCAATTGAGCAGAAGCGAACACACTTGTCAGCAGGAATCCTCCTGCCATCAATGTAGAAATCTTCTTGTTCATAATGTAATTAATTAGTTAATAAATAATGTATTAAG
>CALUTX010000005.1 GCA_944323815.1 uncultured Parabacteroides sp.
AGAAGATCCGGAAACTCCCGAAGAACCGGACGAACCGGATGAGGAACGGCCGGGCGGGTTGTAAAAATTGTGTGGTGCATGGAACACGGATGACACAGATTAGACGGATGACCGCAGAGGTTTTGTGGTCATCCGCTTGTTGTCCCTGTCAAGGGAATTTTGCGACTATAAAAATCAATATAATTATCTATGTGGAAAGAAAAACTGGGAAACTATTTGATAGATGTGTCTAAATATTTTTTGACAGGTGTATTTGTGACATCGTTAATAAAGGATTTGGCAGAAATGCGCTGGTTTATTTATATATTAAGTGGAAGTGTTGCCATCATCTTGTTGTTATTGGGATTGATTTTGACAAATAAAAAAACGGAGGAATAAATAATGGGAAGTCTGATAATTTTAGGAATGGTTGGAATACCTTGCGCAATTGTTTTACTTTGGTTTTTGACGCCAAGCGGGAAGCGTTGGTTAAAATCAAATCATCTGATTTAGGGGCGTTTTGTTTTTTGTAGAAGAATCAAAAAGAAAAAATATGCTTGGTTTGTTAAAAACATTTTGGAGAGAATACGTAAGATTGAAGGAGAATGAAGAAGCCTTTTTTCATGGTTGTTCTTATTTGACTCAAACTAAACATTATCATAGGCTTTATCGTAGTTTAGGATTTGGGAAAGGAGAAATTTTGTATTATTCTCAGGCGAAGAAAAGATTGTATTTGAAAGTAGATACTTCGGTTATTGTTTCTACAGATGCATATTATGATATCTTTCTTGAGATATTTGTCAATAAAATATATCTTCTACCTCCGCAATTGTCAATGAAAAAGTTTGTTGTTTTTGATGCGGGAATGAATCGAGGGTATGCGAGTCTTTATTTTGCAAATATGGAAAACTGTGAACATGTTTATGGGTTTGAATTGGATTCATTCACATATGAATGGGCTTACGAGAATATAAATTTGAATTCTCGCTTATCAGATAAAATAAGTACATTCAATTTCGGTTTGTGGAATAAAGATGATGAAGTCAATATCGCGTCAGATGGTATTGACGGACATACGCAAATTTCAGCAGGGAATGAAAATAGATCATCAGCAAAGGGTAAAGTAAAAAAATCAAGTTCAGTTTTTTCTGAATTGTTTCAATCAGTCGATAAGAACTTATTGAAAATATTAAAAATAGATGTGGAAGGTGCAGAATATGATATTTTTGCAGACTTGTATGAGCGAGAGATGTTAAAAGAATTTGATTTGATTATCGGGGAGTATCACAGAGGAATAGATTCGCTATTAGCATATTTACCGGAATTCCATTGTTCATATCAAGAAGAATCGGTAGAAAAAGGTATTGGCTCAATGGTGTTTGTGAATAAAAGGCATAGGATATATTGATAAACGTTAGGAAATTGCTTTTTGAAACAATTTATCATGAATATATTGTATTATCAGAGAGAAATATCTTCAGTAACAGGGTTATGGCCGAGAGTCCATTTTTTAGATGAATTGAAGAGAAGGAATTGTAATGTATTTGTATTTAATTATCTCGAATATGAGAATTTGAATCAAGCTAACGATGAATTGTTAAAATATGCGCGAAAAAGTAAGTGGGATTTGTTTATGACTTCTCATGGAAGTAACCTCTTATTTTCAGAAACAATTAAACAAATCTCATCATTAGGAATTCCTTCCCTTTTGATATGTTTTGATAATCTCCATGCACCTTTTATGCACAAAGCGATAGCCCCCTATTTTGATTTAGTCTGGTTGACTTCTTATGAGACGAAACCTATGTTTGAAAAATGGGGGTGTAAATGTATATTCTTGCCATACGCTGCGAATCCCTATACTTATTTTCCTGTTTACAAAGAAGAAATAAACACAGTTGGGTTTATAGGAACGCCTTACGGTAGCCGTATTGAAAAGATTAATGATTTAGTTAATGCAGGTATAAATTGTACGGTTTATTCTGGGAAAGTGAACGCTTCGGGTAATGTAGGAAAACACAAAAAGAGTTTGTCCGATTATTACAACATTCTACATACGGATTTCGATTTGATGCGGTTCCCTATCGGGAGAAAAGTTTTAGCAGCCAAGTATTACAAGAAACTTCTTGTAAAGAATTCAATGCTTAGCATTGAATCTGAAAATTTGAATGTAAGACCATCCGTTACTTTTGAAAAAATGAATGAGTTGTATTCAAATTTTGCTTTATCGTTGGGGATAACAGAATTGTGGGATACGTACGTTTTGTCTAAACCAATCTATAAATTACATTTGAGGACGTTTGAAATACCGATGTGTGGAGGATTACAGTTCACAGCTTATGTGGATGAGTTGGCAAATTATTTTGAATCGGATAAAGAGATCATATTTTACTCTTCGAAAGAGGAATATATAGATAAGGCAAAGTTCTATTTGAGAGATAACAATTCAACATTGAGACGAAAGATGAAAGAATCGGCTCGATTTAGAGCAGAGTCAGAACATACATGGTTGAGAAGATTTGAAAAAGTGTTTGAAAGATTACATTTATAATGGGAATATGGATTATACATTGTTGAGAAAAAAAATTGTTTCATTATTGAATGTAAAGAAGTCGGTTCGGCAAGAACTTTTAATATATGATTATTCAAAAGCCGCTTTTGAATCTCGAGAAATGGGGATTGTTCCTGAAATACAGACAGGAAAGGAAGTCGTTATATCGTTGACTACGTATTCAAAAAGAATAGAACAGGTTCATATCGTTATAGAAAGTCTATTCAGGCAAACTCGTAAAGTGAATAAAGTGTTGTTGTGGTTGTCAAAAGATGAATTTTCAAACGAAGAGATTCCTTTAATTTTGAGAAAGCAACAGGAAAGAGGACTTGAAATACATGTTTGTAATGATATAAAGTCATATAAAAAATTATTACCTACATTGAAATTGTATCCGGAATCTACAATTATTACGGTAGATGATGATTATATTTATCCCATAGATTTTGTGGAGAGGTTGTTACAAACAGCAAGACAGTATCCAAAATCAATTTGTTATTATGTGGGTAATCGAATTTCTTTAAACGGGAAAGGGAAAATAAACCCTTATATCAAATGGAAATCGAGTGAAGAAGAGTATTCTCCATCATTATTTAATTTTCCAACAGGAGCAGGAGGTATATTATATCCACCGAATAGTCTTTATCCAGATGTTGTGGATGAAACTTTATGTATGCAATATGCTCCTTCGGCAGATGATTTGTGGTTCAAAACAATGAGCGTATTAAAAAATACGACTTGTGTCAAAGTTTCATTTCGGAACGGAAGATTTGAAGATAAATTTGTTTTATTGGAAGATATGCAAGACATTGCATTATATCACAACAATGTTGGAAAAGGATTGAATGATATTTCCTTAAAAAAACTTGTAGAAATGTATCCTATTGAGGCGATATTAAAAGCGGAAATAGGTTGAATTTTGTAAATAATTTATCATCGCTATGAATAAAGCAGTTTTTATGGGGCTTGGCTATATTGGCCTCCCTACCGCAACGGTGGCAGCTGGAAAAGGATTGCAGGTTGTGGGTGTTGATATAAATAGAAAAGTGGTTGAAACAATCAATGAGGGGAAAATACATATTATCGAACCTGGATTGCAACAATTAGTGCAGGATGTGGTAGAGAAAGGCAATTTACGTGCTTCACTTGTTCCTGAGGAAGCCGATGTCTTTCTGATTGTGGTACCGACACCTTTCAAAGGTGGTAATCATGAACCGGATATTACGTATGTAGAGGCGGCAACCAAAGCGGTTATTCCTTATTTGAAAGCGGGCGATTTGTATATTATTGAATCTACTTCGCCAGTGGGGACAACGGAAAAAATGATGCATTTGATTTATGCAGAACGTCCGGAGTTGAAGGATAAGATTTATATGGCTTATTGTCCGGAACGGGTACTACCCGGAAATGTATTGTATGAATTGGAACATAATGATCGGGTGATTGGCGGCGTGAATGATGTGTCAACCGAAAAGGCGGTGGCTTTTTATGCGCAATTTGTAAAGGGAAATTTACATCGGACCAATTCACGAACGGCAGAGATGTGTAAATTGACGGAAAATTCTTCGCGTGACGTACAGATTGCTTTTGCCAATGAGTTGTCTTTGATTTGCGACAAGGCGGGTATTAATGTTTGGGAGTTGATCGAGTTGGCAAACAAACATCCGCGTGTCAATATTCTGCAACCCGGTTGTGGCGTAGGTGGACATTGCATTGCAGTTGATCCTTATTTTATAACAGCTGATTTTCCGGTGGAATCACAGTTGATTGCCAAATCTCGTGAAATTAATAACTACAAGTCGTTTTGGTGTGCAGAAAAGATAAAGAATGCCATTCTTGAATTTGAATTGAAGCATAGCCGCAAGCCGGTTGTTGCTATCATGGGATTGGCATTTAAACCGAATATTGATGATTTGCGAGAGAGTCCGGCCAAATATATTGCACAAAAGGTTATGCAAATGGAATTGGACGGTTTGTTGATTGTTGAACCGAATATTGCGGAACATCCGGTTTTCAAATTGACGGATTATTTGGTTGCTTATGAGAAGGCGGATATTGTGGCATTTTTAGTGGCTCATAACGAATTTAAAACGTTGCCTTGGCGGGATGATAAAGTGATCTTGGATTTTTGTGGAATCTTTAAAAGGTAAAGGATGAAAAAGGTAATGCTTGTTTTTGGGACACGCCCGGAGGCAATTAAGATGGCTCCGTTGGTAAAAGAGTTTCAAAAGCACCCGGAAGAGTTTGAAACAATTGTTTGTGTGACGGGGCAGCATCGTCAGATGTTAGATCAGGTCTTGCAGTTGTTTGAAATTGTTCCGGATTATGATTTGAATATCATGCAACCGGGGCAAGATTTGTATGATATCACATCTCGTATATTATTGGGAATGCGGGATGTTTTTAAACAAGTCGTACCGGATATTGTTTTGGTACATGGAGATACAACGACCTCCATGTCTGCGGCATTAGCGGCTTTTTACAGGCAGATACCTGTTGGACATGTCGAAGCCGGGTTGAGGACTTATAATCTGTATAGTCCTTGGCCTGAAGAAATCAATCGGCAAATAACAAGTCGTATTTCACAATACAATTTTGCTCCGACAAGGCTTAGTGCAGATAATTTAAGATGCGAGAGAATAAAAGCAGAATCCATAACCATAACAGGGAATACCGTTATAGATGCGTTACATTATGTTGTAAGCAAATTGGACGAAAATGGACAATTGGCTGGGCAGATAGAACATGAATTACACAATATGGGGATTCCTGAAACCGTTTTACGTTCGTGGGGGCATTCCCGTCGTTTGATTTTGATAACTGGACATAGACGGGAGAATTTTGGAGACGGTTTTTTACATATCTGTCAGGCTATAAAAATATTGGCAGAAAAATATCCGGATGTGGATTTTGTTTATCCGGTTCATTTGAATCCGAATGTACAGAAACCTGTAAATGATTTGTTGAGTCACATCTCGAATGTGTATTTACTTCGTCCGTTGGAATATTTGCCGTTTGTTTATCTGATGAAACATGCTTATTTCATCTTGACAGATTCCGGGGGAGTACAAGAAGAGGCACCAGGTTTGGGGAAACCTGTTTTAGTTATGCGGGATACGACAGAAAGACCTGAAGCGGTAGAGGCGGGGACAGTGAAATTGGTCGGTACAGAGATCGATGAAATAGTACAGTCTTCCGTATCTTTATTTGAGGATCAAAAACTGTATCGGCAAATGTCAGAAGCCATTAATCCGTATGGAGACGGATTAAGTTGTAAACGAATTGTTTCTGTTTTAGAAAAATCATTATGAAAGTAGTATTTACAATGGGAGGAATTACCCATTATTTATCTCCTTTATTGGATTGTATCGTTAAGAAAGGGATAGATGTGGTTATGGTTATTCCTCGTTCTAAAGATAGCCAAACAATAGGGAAAGGGGTTAAGTTAGTCGATAAAGAGGCTTTGTATCAGGTTCGTTATAGTGATACCAAACAAATGTGGTATGGAAAAACGGCATTGACGGACTTAAAATCCATTTTGGAAGAAGAAAAACCTGGTATTCTTGTATTGGGCTGGCCCTACTTTTTGCAATATTTTTTCGATAGACAGTTACGTTTCTTGATAAGAAGAAACAAAATCAAGTTAATCGTTCGCGAGATACCGTTTCAAGTTCCTCCTTACGGGCAGTTGAGTTATTTCAAAGAGCATCCGGTTTATAATGAAAATATGGAATTGTTAAGTCGTGGGCTTCCTTTCTATTTGCGGGCATTATTGACAATGTATATTCGTAAGTTTGTTTATAAGCATGTTGATGCGACGATTAATTATGCGTCGTGTGCGTATGATATTTTGCCTTCATATGGGGTGAAAAAAGAGCAAATACATGTTACTTATAATACGCCGGATACAGATTCTTTAATGGGATTACGGGAGAAAGTGATAGCTACTCCACCCATCCTTAAAAAGAAACAACGTATATTGCATATAGGTCGTTTAGTTAAATGGAAACGTGTAGATTTGCTGATTGATGCGTATGCTAAGATTTGTGCATCATTCCCTGGGTCAGAGTTATTGATTATAGGGAATGGACCCGAAATGGAGAATTTGCAATCTCAAGTGTTAAGATTAGGCTTGAAGGAAAGAGTGGTTTTTGCAGGCGCAATTTACGATCCATTTACTTTGGGGCAATATATGTATGAATCATCAGTGTATGTGTTGGCTGGCATGGGAGGATTATCTATTAATGAGGCAATGTGTTATTCTTTGCCGATTATTTGTTCGGTTTGTGATGGGACGGAAAAAGATTTGGTACAAGATGGTGTTAATGGATATTTTTTCAAAGAAGGAGATGTTGATAGTTTGGCCGATAGCATAACGAAATTACTTAGTAATCCGGAAGTGGGGAAATTGTTTGGCGAGATGTCTTTAAAAAAAATAAAGGAAGAGATTAATTTAGATACGGTGAGTGGCCGGTTTGTAAAAGTGTTTGAGGAAGTGATGAGTGTTTAAATCTGAATATCGTATATTCTTTGAGGTATAGGAGAAGGATTTTGTTATATGTTCGTTATCAATGAAAGAAAACCAAAACACTGAATTTAAGGAATCTTGGCGGGATGAATATGTCCGGTATGTGTCTGCGTTTTGTAATGCAGATGGGGGAATATTATATATTGGTATCAATGATCAAGGGAAGATTATTGGTATTAAACAGGCGGCAAAATTGATCGAGAAGTTGCCGAATCTCATCGCACAAAAAACAGGGATTACACCGATTGTACAATTGCATGATTCTGATGGAAAAGAATATGTGTCGATTGAATGCCAACCTTCAGTCATGCCCATTTCGGTACATGGACGTTATTATACGCGAACAGGGAGCGTAACGACGGAATTGCAGGGAAATTCGTTGAATATGTTTCTCATTGCTAAAATGGGGTTGGCGTGGGAGAGTTTGGTTGAAGAAGATTTTACTGTTGATGACGTTGATTGGGAAACGGTAGAGCGATTTAAAATGTTGGCTCGTGACCGTGTCCCCTCGATAGAGCAGGAATCGGATGGAATGTCTTTGTTGCACAAACTGAATGTATTGCAAGGTGATAAGTTCAAGAAAGCTGCGGTTGTTTTATTTGCGAAAGATGTTCAGCGATACGAACTTCAAGCGCGTATAAAAATCGGAAAGTTTGTTTCGGATACGGAGGTTTTGACGACTGATCTTGTCGAAGGAAATTTGTTTCAACAGGTAGAGCGGACATTGGAGATTCTGCGGACGAAATACTTGTTAAGTTATATTTCGTATGAGGGGATTCATCGTCGGGAAAAGTTGGTTTATCCGTATGAGGCTTTGAGGGAAGCGGTGGTGAATGCGGTGGTTCACCGGGAATATTTTTCGTCGTCGGAGATACAGATACGGGTGTATGAGGATAAATTGGTGATTGGGAATGAGGCGCGTTTGCATGAACTTCAGGTAGAGGATTTATTGAGGCCTCATCCTTCTCGACCTCATAATAAGTTGATTGCCGATGTTTTTTATAAGGCCGGGTTCATTGAAAGTTGGGGAAGAGGTACGCAGCGGATTATCGATTTATGCGTGGCAGAAGGATTGCCTGCTCCGACTTATGAATATACAATGGGATTTTTGTATTTGACATTTACCAATGAGCGGATAAATGAGCGGATAAATGAGCGGATAAATGAGCGGATAAATGAGCTGTCGGAAGTAGAACAAAAGGTTTATGAATTGATTTGTTCAACTCCTGATTTGCGTCAGGCTGATTTGGCACTTAGATTAGGCCTTACAGAACAATATGTCCGAAAAATAATAAAGCAGTTGAAAGATAGTGGGTTGATAGAACGAGTCGGTGCTCGGAAAAAAGGTTATTGGAAAATAATCGAAAACAAATGAAAGTCATCTTTTTAAATACTTCTGAACGAACGGGGGGAGCAGCAGTGGCTGCCGGACGATTGCGACATGCATTGAATCGGATGGGTGTGCAGGTTGACTTGTTAGTCCGGGAAGATACATGGTTGAATCGGTTTCGGTTTTATTGGGAGCGGTTGGTTATTTTTCTGTGCAATCATTTCAATAGGAAGAATCTGTTTACGGTTTCGATTGCGAATACGGGGAAAGATGTTTCGCATCATCCGCTTGTAAAAGATGCGGATATTATTCATTTACATTGGATTAATCAGGGATTTCTTTCGTTGAAAGATATTAGGGCGTTGGTGAAATTGGGGAAGCCGATTGTTTGGACGATGCATGATATGTGGCCGGCGACGGGGATTTGTCATCATGCAAGAAATTGTGAGAAGTTTCGAAGTAGATGTGAAACGTGTCCTTTTTTAGAATCAAAAAGACGGGATATTTCGACGACTGTTTTTTCTAATAAACAATCGATTTATACAGATGCGAATATCACTTTTGTCGGTTGTAGTCAATGGCTTGCAGAGAGAGTTAAACAGAGCCACTTGTTGTATGGGAAGCAGGTTATAGCTATTCCCAATCCGATTGATGTGAATATTTACCATCCGGTTAGCCAAGAACAGGCACGGGGTATGTTGGGACTACCCAGTAAGACGAAATTATTATTGTTTGGCGCTTTAAATGTGACCGATAAAAGAAAAGGTATTGATTATTTGGTTGAAGCATTGAAAAAATTGGGAAACACCGAATGTGAACTTGTTGTTATGGGGCAAGTGAAAGAGGATATACAGAATCTTTTCTCCATGCCTATGCACGCAATGGGATATTTAACAGATGATTTTAAGATTGCAGCTTTATATAATGCGGTTGATGTATTTGCCACCTCCTCTTTGGAAGAAAATCTTCCTAATATGATTATGGAATCCCTATCCTGCGGTACGCCTTGCGTTGGATTTCGTGTAGGAGGCATTCCGGAAATGATTGATCATAAACAAAACGGCTATTTAGCCAACTATAAAGATGCCGACGACCTTGCGGCCGGTATTCAATGGGTATTGGAGTATTCGGATAAAGAGGCTCTTTCGAAGGCTTGCGTGGAAAAGGTGAAGCGGTGTTATTCGGAAGAGGTGGTTGCCGGGCAGTATAAGGCGTTATATGAAAAGTTATTAGACCATGCAAAGTGAACATACAACATCTCCTGTTTTTTCAATCATCACCATCACTTACAATGCGGAACACTGGTTGGAGCAGACCATTCTGAGTGTGTTGAGCCAGTCGTATGCAGGCATTGAATATATCGTGATTGATGGGGGATCGACGGATGGGACGGTCGAACTGATCCGGCGGTATGCGTCGGGAATTACTTATTGGGTGAGTGAACCGGATAAGGGCATTTATGATGCCATGAATAAAGGGCTTCAGCGGGCGACGGGCGATTATGTCTGGTTCATCAATGCGGGTGATTCTTTTTATGCGGCTAATACCGTGCAGCAAGTGGCTACGCTTATTGAAGGGAAGAAGCGATGGCCGGATATTTTGTATGGGGAGACGGATATTGTAGACGAAGCGGGACGGTCGCTGGGGCTACGTCGTTTGAGAACGCCCAAACGGCTTTCGTGGAAACGTTTCCGGATGGGGATGCTGGTATGCCATCAGTCTTTTGTGGTCAAACGTTTGATCGCTCCGTCGTATGATTTGCAGTATCGCTATTCGGCTGATTTCGATTGGTGCATCCGCTGTATGAAGCAGGCGAGGAGCATTCGGAATACGCATCTGATTTTATCCCGTTTCTTGGACGGCGGAACCAGTACGAAGCAGCGAAAAGCCTCCTTGCGCGAACGATATGCGATTATGTGCAAATATTATGGTACATTTGTCACGATTTTGTTTCACGGATGGTTCGCCATGCGGTTTTATGGAGCGAAGTTAGTAGGGAAACATGTTTAACAGAAAGAAATAGAGATAGGAAAAGATGGAGATACAACAAAACGATTTAATCAAGAAGATCGGTAAACATCTGCTTGCCCTGATTTTGTTTTTAGGGTTGGTGATGGTTTATTTCGCTCCGGCGGTGTTCGACGGAAAGGTGATTATGCAGGGTGATAACATCAAGGCGGTTGGTATGGGGCATAGCCAGATGACGCAGTATGCCGAAACGGCGGAACCGGGCGAGTTCAGCGCTTGGTCGGACGCGATGTTTGGTGGAATGCCTTACGTGTCGGGATACGGGAAACCGGCACCGGAGATGCCTTCTTATTTGATCGTTGATCATTGGCTGAAGACGGTCGGATATACACATGCGGCGATGGTGTTCACCGGGTTGGTCTGCTTCTATCTGCTGATGTGTGTGATGGGGGTAAACTGGTGGCTGGCACTTGCGGGGGCGATTGCGTTTGCGTTTGCTTCCTATAACCTGATTATCATAGAGGCGGGTCATATCGTGAAGGCTTATGTGATTGCTTATATGCCGCTGACGTTGGCTGGCATGGTGTTGCTTTTCAAGCGTCGTTACCTGTGGGGAGCAATGTTGTTTTTGCTGGGCGTGGCGTTTTCGTTGTCGAACTCGCACATTCAGATTACCTATTATCTGGTGCTGTTGTGTTTGTTTATTTACGTGGGCTATGCTTGGATGAAAATCAAGGAGAAGGCGTATACGGAGTGGTTAAAGACTTCGCTGATTATGTTGGCCTGCGTGGTGTTGGCCGTTTTACCCAATGCGCAAAATATGTATTCCAATTGGGATTTGGGGCAGCATTCCATCCGTGGCGCATCGGATCTGACACCCAAGCCGGATGCTTCCGGAAAAGTGGAGAAAGCCTCTACGGGGCTGGATAAAGATTATGCTTTTCAGTGGAGTTACGGTTGGAAGGAGTTGTTGACTGTTTTGATTCCCAATACATACGGCGGCAGTTCCGGCGGAACGTTGGACAGCTCTTCAGAATTGTATAAGGAGCTGAAGAAGCATGGCGCACAAGTGGGGAAAGAGGTGCAGACCTACACCTATTGGGGCGATAAGGTCTTTACCTCCGGTCCGGTCTATTTCGGGGCATTGACCTGCTTCCTGTTCGTGCTGGGGATGTTCGTGATTCGCAACCCGATGAAATGGTGGCTGTTTGCGGGGGCGGTTTTCCTAACTTTCTTGGCATTGGGGCGGAATTTCGATGCGTTTAACGACGTGATGTTCCATTATCTGCCGCTGTATAATAAGTTCCGCACAGTCGAGATGGCGCTTGTGATTCCGGGCTTGGTTTTTCCGCTCATCGCGATATGGGGATTGTGGGAAATTCTCTCTCAAAAAGTGGACGAGAAACGTTTGCGCAACGGTTACTACTGGGCGTTGGGGCTGACGGGCGGCATCTGCTTGGTGCTTTGGTTAATGCCTTCACTGTTGCTCAGTTTCCAATCGGCATACGACGCACAGTTCCAAAGTCAGGTTCCGGAGTGGTATTATACGGCGTTGCTGATGGACCGTGCTTCGCTGGCATCCTCCGATGCGCTGCGTTCGTTGATATTTATTTTGTTGGGAGCCGCCTTGCTGGTCTATTTTTGGAAAGCGAAGAACAAGGGGGCGGCAACGACGCTTGTCGGTATCGGGATGACGGTGCTGATGCTGGCCGATTTGTGGACGGTCGACCGCCGTTACCTGAACGACAAGGATTTCGTGAAGCAGCAACCAACCGAGATGTATCAGGAGTCGGTTGCCGACAAAGAAATCTTGAAAGATAAATCGGGGACGTTCCGTGTCTTGAATATCAACAATCCGTGGCAAGACACGAATGTCTCTTATTTTCATCACTCCGTTGGCGGCTACCACGCCGTCAAGCTGCGTCGCTATCAGGAGTTGATTGATTATCGTTTGGACGGAGAATTGCGCAACATCATCGGCTCTTTGCAGCAGGCGAAGAGTGCGGCGGACGTGTTGCCGACGTTGGCAACTTGTCCTTCGTTGAATATGCTGAATACACGTTATATCATTTATAATCCCGAGCAACCCCCGTTGCAGAACCCATTTGCCTTTGGGAATGCGTGGTTTGTGGACGAACTGAAGGTGGTCGAGAATGCCGATGCCGAGATTGATGCGTTGAACACGATTGATCCGCGCCGGACGGCGGTTGTCGACAAACGGTTCCAGCAAGAAGTGGAAGGGTTTGTCCCGCAAAAAGACTCGACCGCGACCATCCGCCTCGAGGCCTATCGTCCGAACCGTTTGACTTATAAGACGCAAGCCGCTACCGAGCAGTTGGCTGTCTTCTCGGAGGTCTATTACCAACCCGGCTGGCAGGCAACCATCGACGGGAAAGAGGTACCGCATTTCCGTACCGATTGGATTTTGCGCGGAATGCGCATTCCGGCAGGCGAGCACACTGTGGTGTTTGAATTCCGCCCGTCGGGCTACGTCACGGCGGCGTATGTTTCCTCTTACAGCTCTTTCCTGATACTTTTGTTGCTGATTAGCGCCGTCGGCTGGTCGTTGTGGCGTTACGTGAAGGCGCATAGGAGCTGAAAAAGCCTCTCCCAAAAGGAAAAGGAACAAGAAACCGTGTTTCTGGTGTCACCGCGCGTGACGGGATGCCGGAAACACGGTTTCTTGCGTCTTGTCGGGTGATGCGCGGTTAGAAACGTTGTTTCTTGCTTCTTGTCGCGTCATTTGGTCTTAGAAACGTCGTATCTTGCATTTTGTCGCGCTCCGGGAAGGAAGAAACGTTGTATCTTGTTATTTGTTGCGTTTTGGGAAGCTGGAAACACTGTTTCTTGCGTCTTGTCGGGCGACGCGGAGTTAGAAACAGTGTTTCCAGCGTGAATTATTTGTAAAAGGTCTTTCCGAAGGCGGAAAATTCGGGTTTCCGCAAGATGAGCCGCCGCCAAACGGCGTTGAGGAAGCCGCAACCGTAGCCTGTCAGCTGGATGAAGGCGGCAACGACGGACAAACAGCCGATGCGTATGCTTTTGTTCCGTAAAGCCGAGTCGCAGAAAATAAGCAGGCAGAACAAACCGATGGGAAGCAAACTCCAAGCGCAGATAAAACTGGAAAGAAGGAAAAACAGGATACCCGCCGTGAAAACGGCCGGCAGCAAGTGGACGATTTTCAGAGAATCGGGGTATCGCTTGTAGAGGTTAATCCGCGCAATCCCCGAATTATAAACTTGCCTGAAAAACTTCCGCCAATCCGTCCGCCGCTTGTGATACACCCACGCCGACGGGAACAGGCAGACCTTGTATCCCCCTTTAAACAATCGGATGCTGAAGTCAATATCTTCGCCGAAACGCATGGCGGAGAAACCGTTGAGCGATTCGTACACCGTCCGCCGGATACCCATGTTGAAACTGCGCGGGTAGAACTTGTCCATTTTCTTTTTCCCTCCCCTGATGCCGCCGGTTGTGAAGAACGAGGTCATCGCGTAGTTGATGGCTTTCTGCACGTCGGTGAAGCTGTCCGACGCCCTGTCCGGTCCACCGAAGGCATCGGCGTTTGTTTCCTCTAATTCCCGGTTTACGGCCTGAATATAACCGGGCGGCAGAATGCAATCGGAGTCTAATACAATCAGATAATCCCCTTTGCTCTGCTTGGCCCCGTAGTTACGCGCATGGCCGGGTCCACCGTTCGGAATGGCATAATAGGATAACTCCAGCCGGTCTTTGAAACGCTCCGCTACTACGTCGCACGGCGTCTGTGAGCCATCCTCAACGAGAATGACTTCAAAATTCCGTTCACTTTGCTGCGTCAAGCTCTCCAACAGTTCCTCTACTTCGTCCGGACGGTTGTAGACGGGGATGATGAGGGATAATTTCATACACATTTAATGTAAGATGCCGTATTTGATAAGTCCGATTCGATTGAGGAAATAGCAGAAGGAAACTTTCAAAACTCCTAAGCCATAGACAATGCTGTTTTTCAGATTGATGGAAGAGGCTTCCTTGAAATACTTGGTCGGACAGGTGATTTCAGCTATTTCATACCCTTTATCTGTGATTTGTGCAATGATTTCGTTATCGAAAACAAAATTATCCGAGCATTTATTGAAGTTGACGCTGCGTAAAACCTTGCCCGAATAGGCACGGTAACCGGTGTGATACTCTGCCAACTTGTTGTTCATAAGCAGGTTTTCGATGAAAGTCAAAATACGGTTGGCAATGTATTTGTACAGAGGCATACCGCCTTTCAATGCACCTTTTCCTAAAATGCGCGAAGCAAAAACAACCTCATAGACACCATTGGCAATCAGATAAATCATCGAATGGAGCAACAAGGGGGTGTATTGATAATCGGGATGTAACATGACGATGATGTCCGAACCGATTTCCAATGCTTTGTTGTAACAGGTTTTTTGATTTCCGCCATATCCTTTGTTTTTATCATGACGGATTACGTATTGTATACCTAATTTTTGGGCAACTTCAATTGTATTATCCCGGCTGCAATCATCAACAAGAATCACATTGTCGACAATATCCAACGGAATCTCTTTATAAGTTTGTTCTAATGTCTGACTTGCATTATAAGCCGGTAGGACAACGGTTACTTTCAGATTATTGACCATGATTATGATAAGCCTTATTTGTTTATTTATTGAATTTCTCTTTCGCTTTCTCCCGCTCGAATTTCAGCAGATAGGTGTCCGGGTTCTTCAGGTGCATGACGACGGGGAACAGTTCCGGATGCTTCTGTACGGCTGGATAGAGGTAGCGATAGGTGGAGCTGAATCCTAATTGTTCTAAAACCACATAATCCGTATGCGAGCGGATTAAATCTTCGATTAATGTTTTGTCGTCGTTGCTCCATGCGTACATGACGCTGGGTGTCCGGCTAAACATATAAAACAGTTCCGGTTTTCGGGAACAGACCACGGTTTCGGGTGGCAACTGCTTGTGTACCTCTTCCGCTATTTTGAAAAAGTGCTGATAGTTGGGCGGATAAGCCATTTGATTGATTGCTCTTAGCTCCTGCATCTTGGGGTAAGAGCAGAACAAAAAGAATAAAGCAAGTATCCATGCCGGGAAACCTTTGGCTATTTTCAGCTTTTGGATTCCGGCGGACAAGACCGTGTATAAGCCTATCAATAGGCTTGCTTCCAAGAATGGAAGCAACGGTGTCGTATAGCGGTTCCCGCTGGGCGTGCTGAAAAGCGAAATGACGCCGAATGTGGCAATCATGTAGAAAAGGAACAGGTATTTGTACTTGCCGAGCCGCCACATCCCGACGACGATAAGGCCGAGCAGCATAAGTGCCACGCACCATTCGCCGACCGTTGTCGCCACATCGTAGTTCACGTCCATATAAGGCAGCACCGAGTTGGGCAATGCTTTGGTCAGCAACATGCGGAACGTATCAAAGAAACGCCCGATGATTTCGCCAAACCCTAACACACCCTCTTCCGGTCGCCAGTTGTTGGCGGAGGCAATCATGTCGAGATAGCGGCTTTGTCCCAGTCCCAACAACTTGTTGCGTAACATCCAAGGCAGCAGGCAAACGGCAAATCCGGCTATGAAACCTACCATCTCTTTCCACCTACGCGTAAACAGAAAATACCCTGCGACGGCCGCAAAGAGCGCGATTCCCTGCGTGCGGATGTGATAGTTGAACGCCGCCGTTACAACGACGAGGTAAAAGAACGGGTCGCGCCAAAACGCTTTCTTCTCGTCCATCTTCGCCAGAAACCAGCAGGTGAGGACAGAGGTAAACAGGAACGACATCTCACTCATCATCATTGTTGCGAAATGCAGCACCTGATAGTTCAGCAACATGGCTGCCGCAGCCACAAACGCCACCGAATCCGGCAATTTGTTTCTTCTGATGAAGAAAAACAGCAGGAAGGAACTGCCGAGCAGAAACAGCCCGTTCAGTATCTTTTGCGGGAAAATGCTGTCTGTGAATAGGCGGACGATGGACATCAGCAAAGGATAACCGGGCGGAAAAAGGTTGGACGGCGTATAATCGGCCGACATGAGATTGGCATATCCGTGCCCCTGCACGAGTGAAGTTGCCAACATGAAGTAGTTACAATTATCCCCGTTCAAATCCAGCTTACTGTCGAAAATGTAGGAAAATGACACGATGAAAATGAGTGCCAATCCGCCGACATAAAGCCGGTTACGCTTTGCTGATGTACTGTTTTCCATTCGTTTGCGAATCTGTTAATATCTATAATGTTCTGCTTTGTAAGGTCCTTCGACCGGTACGCCGATATAATCGGCTTGCTTCTGGGTCAAGGTGGACAGTTTGACGCCGATACGTTCCAGATGCAACCGGGCTACCTCTTCGTCCAACCGTTTCGGCAGGCGGTAGACACCCACTTCGTAAGGCATTGTCCACAAATCCATCTGAGCCAATACCTGATTGGTAAAGGAGTTACTCATCACGAACGACGGATGCCCTGTGGCACATCCCAAGTTCACCAAACGGCCTTCGGCCAGCAGGAAGATGGAATGTCCTGTCGGGAAGGTATATTTGTCCACTTGCGGTTTGATATTGACGTGCTGGATATTCGGATAGTTCACCAGCTTATCCACCTGAATCTCGTTGTCGAAGTGACCGATGTTGCAGACGATGGCTTGATCTTTCATCTGCGCCATGTGCTCGATGGTGATGATGTCGCAGTTCCCCGTTGCCGTCACGAAAATGTTTCCTTCTTTGACAGCCTCTTCCATTGTTGTGACTTCAAATCCCTCCATGGCAGCTTGCAGAGCGCAAATCGGGTCGATTTCCGTGACCAAGACACGCGCGCCGTAAGAGCGCATCGAATGGGCACAACCTTTGCCCACGTCACCATAACCTGCCACGACAACCACTTTGCCTGCAATCATCACGTCGGTCGCCCGCTTGATGCCGTCTGCCAGCGATTCGCGGCAACCATAGAGGTTGTCGAATTTGGATTTCGTCACGGAGTCGTTGACGTTGATGGCCGGGATAAGCAATTCGCCTTTCTCCTGCATCTGGTAGAGGCGGTGTACGCCGGTCGTCGTCTCTTCCGAAACCCCTTTCATCTCGCTGATGGTACGGTGCCAACGCGTCGGGTCTTCTGCCAAGATGCGTTTCAGTGTATCTAAAATGACTTGTTCTTCGTGACTTTCTGCTTTTTTATCGAGTGTCGTTGCGTCGTTCTCCGCGCGGTATCCCATGTGAACCAAGAGAGAAGCGTCGCCGCCGTCGTCGACAATCAGATGCGGTCCTTTTCCGCCGGGGAAGCGGAGCGCCATCTCCGTGCACCACCAATATTCTTCCAATGATTCTCCTTTCCAAGCAAAGACTGGGACACCGTCTGCGGCAATGGCTGCGGCGGCATGGTCTTGGGTGGAGAAGATGTTACAACTTGCCCAGCGGACATCGGCTCCCAACGCCACTAATGTTTCGATTAACACTGCTGTTTGGATGGTCATGTGCAGTGAGCCGGTGATGCGTGCCCCCTTCAACGGCTGCTGGGCAGCATATTTTTTGCGGAGTGCCATCAGTCCCGGCATTTCGTGTTCGGCGATTTCGATTTCCTTGCGGCCGAAATCTGCCAAGTTCATATCTGCCACTTTATAGGGCAGATCAGTTGGAAATAATTGTGCCATAAATCGATACTAAAAATGTTGATGCGGCAAAGATACGCATATTCGATTAGATTTCCGCAGAAAAGGGGAAGGAAACTTTTCCCCGGTGGGAAAATGGAAACGGGTCGGCAACAAAATGGAAATGGATGCCGACCCGTTTTTTTTCGGACGGGAGGGAATTTCCGCTTCTCAATAACGGATTTCAATCTCCGTCTGTTCCCCTTCGTTTTGGATGGAAACGACAGTCGGGAATCCGGCTTCGTTATAGGTATAGGTGAAGGTACAAAGGGGAATGTTTTCGGCGGAGGTAATTTGTGTGACGTTGTTTCGGCTGTTCAGGAACTGGAAGGCGGGGAAATCCAACTGCTGCCGGTAACGGTAACTCCACCAAGCGATGAACCATTCGGGCAGTTCCAACCGGCTGAAGCTGCCGGGCGCGTTGTCATACGTGAACGTGTAATCGGATTGCCTTTTGCCGTTGGCATCGAAACTCTCCATGCCGATGAGTTGCCGAGCCGCGGTGTCGAAACGAAAAAGCGTGTAGCCGTTTCCGGGCTGGAGCTGTTTCTCTCCTTCGCTTCCGGTCTGGAAATAGCCTTGCGAGGTGATGCGGACGGGCAGTCCTGTCTCGTCTAATTCCATAAGGGCTTGGTGGCAGTTGCTCCAGTCGGGTTCGCCGCCACTACGGATAAGCCATGTGCCGTCGGCATTGGCGGTAAATTCCACCCATGCGTGTCCGTCAGCAACCCCTTCGGAGGGGGTGAATGAAAGTCCGGAAAGTGTTTTCCCATCGTATTCAAATCGGATGGATTGCCCGTCCGGATACTGAATTTGTTCCGGACGATTCCCATTGTACGCATAAGAGCGCGTGAGTTTTCCGTCTGTGAGCAAGACGCTTGGTCGGCCGTTCACACCGGTCGGTTCCCAACTGTTGTCTTCATTGCAGGCCGTCAGCCCGATTCCTGCCGCCAGCAAAGCGGTGGCGATTGCGTAGGTAAAAAAACGTTTGTTCATCTTGATACTTTTATTGGGTTTCTGTATAAAGATGATGCTTTGGAGGGAAAAAGGGTTGCAGTGGGGGAGTGGCAATTTTTTCGCAATGGAGAACAAAAATAAATGACTACATTTGTCCAGTTAAAAAGAGAATATGAAAAAGAAAAGCAGTTTTAAGATGAATAGGAAACGAGGCATGTTGGTTCTACTGGCTTCTTTGGCAGTCGTGGGACTGGAGGCAAAAGATTCCATCTATAAAAAAGGTTGGATTGATTTCAATAAGAACGGGCGGATGGACGTCTATGAAAATCCGGAGGCGCCGGTTGAGCAGCGGATTCAAGACCTGTTAGACCAAATGACATTGGAGGAAAAGAGCTGTCAGTTGGCAACCTTGTACGGTTCCGGCCGCGTCCTTCGCGATTCGTTACCTACGGCAGGCTGGAAAGAGGAGGTGTGGAAAGACGGAATTGCCAATATCGACGAACAGTTGAACGGCGTCGGAGGCGGTGCGCGGCGTTATCCCGAGCTGATTTATCCGTTCAGCAATCACGTGAAGGCCATCAACCAAATACAAAAATGGTTTATCGAAGAGACCCGCTTGGGCATTCCCGTCGATTTCTCCAACGAGGGCATCCACGGGCTGAACCATACGCTGGCAACGCCTTTCCCTGCGCCAATCGGTATCGGGAGCACATGGAACCGTTCGCTGGTGCATGAGGCGGGCAGCATTGCCGGGAAAGAGGCGAAGGCGTTGGGCTATACGAATGTGTATGCGCCGATTTTGGATGTGGCACGCGACCCGCGCTGGGGGCGTGTCTTGGAGTGTTATGGCGAAGAGCCCTTCTTGGTGGCCGAGCTGGGCATTCAGATGGTGAACGGGTTGCAGACACAGGGCGTTGCCTCTACTTTGAAACATTATGCGGCGTATAGCGTACCGAAGGGGGGACGCGACGCTGCGGTGCGGACCGACCCGCATATCACGCCGCGCGAGTTGCATCAACTTTTCTTATATCCGTTCCGGCGCGTGGTGGAAGAGGCGCATCCGAAGGGTGTTATGAGCAGTTATAACGATTGGGACGGCGTGCCGGTGACGGCCAGCCACTATTTCCTGACCGAGTTGCTGCGCAATACGTACGGCTTTCGGGGATATGTTGTGAGCGACAGCGAGGCCGTCGAATATGTGCAGACCAAACATCGTGTGGCAGGCTCCTATGAAGAGGCGGTTCGTCAGGTAATCGAGGCGGGGCTGAATGTCCGTACCCATTTCACGCCGCCGGCCGATTTCATCCTGCCGTTGCGCAAGCTGGTCGAGGAGGGAAAACTGAGTATGCAGGTGGTCAACGAGCGGGTGGCAGATGTCTTGCGGGTGAAGTTTGAGCTGGGATTGTTTGACCAGCCCTATGTGGCCGATCCTTCGGTTGCCGACAAACAGGTAGGCGCGGACAAACATGCTGACTTCGTGATGGAGATGCAGCGGCAGTCGCTCGTCTTGTTGAAGAATGCGGATAAGCTGCTCCCGTTGGATAAGCAGTCACTGAAACGAGTGCTGGTGACGGGTCCGTTGGCAAAAGAGGAAAACTATATGGTCAGCCGTTACGGGCCGCAGGGGTTGAAGAACGTAACGGTATATGAAGGGATTCGAAAGTATTTGGAGGGAACCGCTACGGTTGATTATGCCAAAGGATGCGAAGTGAAGGATGCCTTGTGGCCGGACAGCGAGATTGTGCCGGTTGCGTTGACCGCCGACGAACAGGCGGGTATCGACGAGGCTGTCAATAAAGCGAAAGAGGCGGATGTGGTGATTGCCGTATTGGGCGAGGATGAGAGCTGCACGGGCGAGAGCCGCTCGCGTACGTCGTTGGATTTACCCGGCAAGCAACAGCAATTGTTGGAAGCGTTACATGCCACAGGCAAACCTATCGTGTTGGTTCTCATCAACGGACAGCCGCTGACCATCAACTGGGCCGACCGGCATGTCCCGGCCATTTTGGAGGCTTGGTTCCCGAATTGTGTGGGGGGAACGGCGATTGCAGAAACTCTGTTCGGCGATTACAATCCGGGTGGACGTCTGCCGGTGACATTCCCGCGTAGCATCGGGCAAATCGAGTTTAATTTCCCCTTCAAGCCCGGTTCGCAGGACGGACAGTATGCAGCGGGGCCGAACGGTTCCGGTTCGACGCGCGTGAACGGAGCTTTGTATCCCTTTGGCTATGGCTTGAGCTATACAACTTTTGCATACAGCCATCTGCAAGTCGAACAGGAGACACCTTACAGTCAAGGGAACGTAAAGGTTTCATTGGACGTAACCAATACGGGTGACCGGGCAGGCGACGAGGTGGTACAACTTTACCTGCGTGATTTGGTGGCAAGCGTGATTCCCTATGATTCCCAGTTGCGCGGATTCGAGCGGGTACATTTGGAGCCGGGCGAAACGCGCCGGGTGACGTTTACGTTGGAGCCCGCCGATTTGGCTATACTGGATGTCCATTACGAGTGGCGGGTGGAACCGGGCGAGTTCGAGGTACTTGTTGGAGCTTCGTCCGAAGACATTCGCTTAAAGACGCGCTTTGAAGTGAAATAGAAAGGAACTATTCATATCGCTTCCGGGAAACCGGATTTTACCCGGCGGGCAATTTTTTTGGCTCGGCGGGTATTTTTTTTGGGTCGGCAGCCGTTGAAAACGGAAAGGGGGTGGATTTAGTTTATGTGGTGCTCGTGTAGATAATGCTTATTCCCACGTAGAAACTCAGTTCGCAAAGCAGGAACAACGCTCCGCAACAATCGCCCGTATATCCTTGTATCCGTCTTTTCAACCATGTCGTCAATGTCCAAAAGGTGACGAGCGGAGCTAAAATCGCAAGGCCGTAAACGGCATTCGGCAACCAGAAAAGCGGGAGGAGCGCGGCAAGGCAACAAAAGATGAATTCGCTTGTGTGCATCCGGGAATAAAGCGTTTTGTTCTTTGCCTCTTCCTCTTTGCGGGCATAGGGCAATCGGTTGATAACCATCGCGGCAACCCCTTTGGCAAGCGGGTCGCCGGCTAATAGGGCACTGCCGGCAACGGTCAGCGGCAAGTGCTCCAGCGAGGCATAAAGCAGACCGAAGTAGGCAATCAGGCTGATGACGCCATAGCTCCCGATGTGCGAATCTTTCATGATGGCAAGGGTCTGTTCACGCGATTTTCCTCCGCCCAGCCCGTCGAAGAAGTCGGCCAATCCGTCTTCGTGCAGTCCGCCCGTAAGGAGCAGGCGAGTGATGAAGGCGAGTAAAAGGGCCATGCTTGGAGGCAAGACCAACGCGCTGACATAAAGCACTGCGACAGAGAGTCCCGCGGTCAGCCAGCCGACCAGCGGCCAGTAGCAGACGATGTGTTTGAACGCATCGGCAGGAATTTCGGCCAGCCGCCAGAAGGGCAGGCGGGTGAAGAAGGTGAAAGCGGCAAGGATTCGGAGCATGGCGGTTAAAAGTATTTGGTAACAGCGGCCTGTTGGAAACTGTGCATCTCGTTGAGCATCCGGACGGCAGAGTCGACAAGCGGATAAGCGCATACGGCTCCCGAACCTTCGCCTAACCGCAATCCCAATGACAGCAACGGGGAGGCGTGCAGGAAATCCAGTAGTCGTTTGTGTCCGCTTTCGTCACCGCAATGGCCGAAGATGCAATAGAACAGCATCTCCGGGTACAGGCGGGAGGCAGCCAAGACGCAATTGGTCATGATAAAACCGTCGACCAAGATAATCATCTTTAACTCGGCTGCGCGCAGCATACCGCCGACAGCCATTACCATCTCATATCCTCCGAAATAGGCCATGACTTCCCGTACGTCGCGGCTGCCCGTATAGCGATCGAGCGCCTGTTGGAGGATGTTGTACTTATGACGCACTCCGGCTGCGTCCAGTCCGCTTCCGGCTCCCACGCAGTCGATGAGGGGCGTATCGGTCAGGCAGGTCATCCACATGCTGGATGCGGCCGTATTGCCGATGCCCATTTCACCGAAGCTGACGATGTTACAACCTTCGTTGTGGCAGTCGGTCACGATGTCCGCCCCGTATCGGATGGCGCGTTCCATCTCTTCGGGGGGCATGGCTGCTTCGTACAGGAAGTTGCGCGTGCCTTTGCGGATTTTGCGGTCGATGAGCCGGGGAATGGACGGAAAGTCGAAGTCTACTCCGCCGTCGACAATCTTCATTTCGAATCCATGTTGCCGGCAGAGAAAGCAGACGCCGGATCCTCCGTTGAGGAAATTATGAATGACTTGCCGTGTGACCTCTTTGGGCGATTTGCTGACGCCTTCGTCCGCAATGCCGTGGTCGGAGGCATAAATGATGTTGACCGGATGTCGGAGCGAGGGCGACAGGGTTTGTTGGATCAGACCGATTTGCATGGCAAGTTCTTCGAGCCGTCCCAAGGAACCTTTGGGTTTGGATAAGTTGTTGATTTTTTCGCTCAGTGCAGGAGCAATCGTCCTGTCGGGTGCGACAATATGGAAAGATTGTATCATAGGATTTAAACAGATTTGATAGTGAAAGGGATTCCGCTGACCATGAGGACGACTTCGTCTGCCCGGGCGGCGATGTATTGGTTCATCCAGCCTTGCAGGTCGGTGAATTTGCGTTGGACGGGGTCGGTCGAGATGCCTCCCAATCCGATTTCGTTTGTGACAATAATCAGGTAGGCGTTGTGTTCGGCGAGCCGTTCAAATTCGGCTTTCATTTCCGAAAGCGAACGTTCCACATCGCTTTGATTGTCAAAAAAGAAATTGGTTGCCCAAAGCGTGACGCAATCAATGACCACGACCCGGTCATTGATCGGGCAGCGGCTGAGCCATTTCTCCTCTTCGAGGGAGGTCCATGCCGGCCCCCGGTCTGCTTGATGGCGTTGTACGCGTTGGCGGAATTCGTCGTCCCACACGCGGGCTGTTGCCAGATACACGGGATGAGGCGTTTCGGCCAATGCGCGGCGCATGGCATAGTTACTTTTTCCGGAACGTTGTCCGCCGGTTACCAGTATGATGTGTTTCTGAACCATATTCTTCCTCTTTGTTTACTTTGTTCCGTGCTGCTTTGCGCTGTGCTTTGTTGACGGGGTTGTTCCGACTGGTTTTGCGAAGGGCGGCTGATTTTTTGTTGATCGGCATGTCTGGTTGCGCCTGTTTACGGGCATTGTCCGGATTGAAAAGCCGCTTACTGGGATTGAGGTCTACCTCGTCGATGCGGATGGCATCCTGTTCTGTCACCTTTTGTCCCATGCGGGCGGGCTTTCCGTTGATGGTAACGCGCCCCTCTTCAATGAGCCGGTCTGCTTCTCGCCGCGAACAGATACCGGAATCGCTGATAAGTTTGTTTAATCTGATTTCCATTGTGTTGTAGATTGATTATTTACGGTATGAAAATGGACAAGATACAAACGGTAAGCCCCATGACCCCTTCTGTCCGGTTGTTGACCTGAACGGCTATCGACAGGTCTGCCGAGGTAAGTTCTCGGGCATTTGTCCCGATGTAGGGCTTTTCAACCGGTTGCCCGAAATAGTCGTGTGTCCCCCCGAATTGACAGTCGAGGATGGCGGCTAATGCGGCTTCCGGATACCCTGAGTTGGGGCTGG